>CAYMXK010000196.1:0-8748 GCA_964393915.1 uncultured Prolixibacteraceae bacterium | reverse complement strand
AACTGGGTTCAACCCTGGAATGAGAATGCAGGATTTCAAACAGTTACAGCAAACTTCAACTGGTACCAGAGAGATTTCGGAAGAATAATTGAGAAAGAATACGAGGAGCTGATCTGGTACAGGAGATTTGGTCATTTCCGCGGCGGAATCCTGCCCATGATGGCTTCTGAGGTGATGAAAACGGAAGTTGATCAGGATGCAATGGCGTATTCTGTTGCCGAATCTGCCGGAGCAGCGGATGAAGAAGCCAGCATTCCCGTGACCCGTATGGATGATACCACCGGAATGGCGCTTCCTCCACCGGTTCCCTTGCCTGCAAAGCCCCGCACCAATTTTAATGAAACAGCCTTCTTCTTTCCTCAGTTGGCTACAAATGCTGACGGTGAAACAGTCCTTAAATTCAAAATGCCTGAATCGCTTACCCGGTGGCGTATGATGGGCCTGGCTCACACCCGCGATTTGAAACTGGGTACCCTGGAAAAGTCACTTGTCACTAAGAAAGAGCTTATGGTGTTTCCCAATCCTCCCCGGTTCCTGCGTGAAGGTGACCGGATGGTTTTTGCAGCCAAGGTTTCCAATATTTCGGACGGGACATTGAGCGGAAACGCCGAACTACAGTTCTTCGAAGCTTTTACCATGCAACCAGTTGATTCTTTGATGGGACTTTTTAACTCCACTAAAAGTTTTAGCGTTGAAAAGGAGGAGAGTGCAACGGTCAGCTGGGATATTCATATTCCCGAAGGATTGCATGCCGTGGTGTACAGAATCACAGCCACTGCCGGGACATTCTCCGATGGAGAGGAAGCTGCGTTTCCTGTGCTGACCAACCGCATTTTGGTGACCGAATCGCTGCCGCTTCCTGTCCGGGGTAAGACTGACAAAACGTTTACTTTCGAAAAGCTGGCAGATTCTGGCAAGGAGGGAAGCACTCTCCGCAATCACCGCCTTGTACTTGAGTACACCTCCAACCCCGCCTGGTATGCAGTGCAGGCTTTACCCTACCTGATGGAATATCCGCACGACTGTTCAGAGCAGGTTTTCAGCAGATGGTACGCTAATACCCTGGCAGGTCATATTGCCAATAGTGACCAGAAGATAAAAAGGATTTTCGATGGGTGGAGAACCCTGTCCCCTGATGCGCTCAAATCGAACCTGGAAAAAAATGAAGATCTGAAATCAGTTCTTATACAGGAGACTCCCTGGGTGCGTGAATCTGACAATGAAAGTGAGCGTAAGCAACGCATCGGACTTCTTTTTGATCTCAACCGGATGGCACAGGAGCAGACAAATGCCCTGAAAAAACTCCGGGAAATGCAGACTGTAAATGGGGGCTGGCCATGGTTCCCGGGAATGCCTGAAAGTGAATATATTACACGGCATATCGTAACAGGTCTTGGAAGAATGATTCAGATGGGTGCTGTTAGTGAGACAGATAACAGCCAGTTGATGGAAATGACGGGAAAGGCCATAGCATTCCTCGACCAGGAGATGCTAAAGGACTTTGAAGAGCTGAAGGAAAAAAATCCTGATTATCTCACAGCCAGTCATCCGGGATACGATGCAATTCAGTACCTGTATGCCCGTAGCCCTTTCCTTGCAATGTATCCTTTGGATGACGCAGGGAGCAAAATGGTTAATTATTACCTGTCTCAGGCAACTTCGAGCTGGAATGAAAGCAACAACTACATGAAGGCCATGACGGCTCTTTCCCTTTCCCGTTTTGGTGATACAAAAACGGCCGCCCTGGTCATGCGTGCGCTAACGGAAACTGCCCTGCGCAGCGATGAGATGGGGATGTACTGGCGCAACCAACCCCGCGGTTGGTTCTGGTACGAAGCCCCTGTTGAAACGCATGCGTTAATGATCGAAGCCTACGATGAGGTGCTCGACGACAAAGTTTCGGTTGAAGAGTTGAAGATTTGGCTGATTAAAGAGAATCAGACCCGTGATTGGAAAACCTCCATGGCGACAGCTGATGCGGTGTATGCTCTTTTGAAGCGTGGCAAGTCAATTCTTGAACCAGGAGAGCCGGTGACTATCAAGGTGGGTAATCAGCAGGTGAATACCAATCATGCTGATGGCATGCAGCCGGAACCAGGCTCCGGTTATTTCAGGACCAGCTGGAGCGCTACTGAAATAACGCCCGGAATGGGAAAAATAGAGGTGAGCAATCCCAACCCGGGGATATCCTGGGGAGCCATCTACTGGCAATACTTTGAGCAGCTTGATAAAATCACGCCGGCACAAACACCCCTCAAACTTTTGAAGAGTCTGTTCAGGGAGGTGAATACCCCGTCAGGACCCGTTCTGGAGCCTGTTGATGAAAACAGGCCTCTGAATGTTGGAGATAAAGTGGTGGTAAGGATTATCCTCTCCTCAGACCGTGACATGGAATTTATCCACCTCAAGGATATGCGTGCCTCTGCCTTCGAGCCGGTGAATGTATTGTCGGGGTATCGCTGGCAGGGCGGATTGGGTTATTACGAGTCGACCCTCGACGCTGCCACCCACTTCTTTATTGACTACCTTCCAAAGGGGACCTATGTGCTTGAATACAAAGTGCATGCAACCCAGTCGGGCGAGTTCTCCAACGGCATTTCAACTGTTCAGAGTATGTATGCGCCTGAGTTTTCAGCCCACTCAGAAGGAATAACTGTTAAAGTAGAATAAGGCTTATTATTGTTTACTGATTAACCGCTTTTTGCTTCGTGAGCTGTATACGATGTGCCTGGTCAATTCAATTTCGCCAATATTGACTTTATTTGTATCCTTCTCAAAATCAGATAAGGAAATGGTTTTTTTCTTGAATCCCAACACGTTGAATACAACATAGCCGTTGGCAGGATGGGTTGCTCTGATGCAGAATCTGCCGTCCTTGTTGGTAATAGTCCCGGCAACCAGCAAAGAATCCTTTTCGGAATATATTGCAACGGAGGCGAATTCAATCGGCATTCCGGAGGCAGCATCGGTAATCCGGCCTGTCAACCTGCCCGGATTGGCCAGATCAATGGTAGTGACTTTGGAAATTCTTTCGCCGGCATGCAATTCCGACGAAAGGATGATGATGAGTAGAATAGTTAATGTTTTCATTGTTTCTGATGTTTTCTGTTTTCTGTAACAGCAAATTTCAGAAACAATAACTGCCTGTACAAAAAGGAGTTGTTGAATGGCTGAATCTTGAGGTTAAAAGCGTCTGTTCAGACGATAAACGCTTTTGTATTATTGTATTCCTGATTTGCCATCGATCCATTTTTTGAATTCAGTAACCTTGTCGATACTCACAAAAATGTCTTCTTTGACCGGTGGTTTAAGTTCGAGCTTTAGCCGGCTTTTTGGGAAAATGTGGATGTTGGACAGTGAATGCATGGCAACAATGTATTGCCGGTTAATACGGAAAAACTGCTTCGGATCAAGTTCCGCAAGCAGGTTGTCCAGACTTTGGTCGAGGGAGAACTGGCTCCCCTGGTTGGTCACGATGAAGGTAATTCCGCTGGTGGAAAAGAAGTAGGAAATATCTTTCACATCAATACTCTTCAGCTTTTGGCCTACAACTGCCGAAAACCGCTCCCGGTACTGTTTTGTTTCACTCTGCATTAATGCTCGCAGCTCATTTATGTCGAAAATCTGTTTGTTCTTACCCCACTCGCGGTATTTGTCTATGGCTTTGTTCAGTTCCGTCTGCACAATGGGTTTCAGCAAATAGTCGATACTCTTCAGCTTAAAAGCCTTAATTGCGTATTCGTCGAAAGCGGTAGTGAATATGATGGGCACATTCACGTTGACCTGGTCGAAAATGGAAAAGCTCAGTCCATCCTCCAGATGGATATCGAGAAAGATCACGTCGGGGTGCGGATTTCCCCTGAGCCATTCCACCGAATCAGCTACCGATTCGAGTCTGGCCTCAATACGTATGGAAGGATCGTAATCCTTGATCATTGCTTCCAGTCGTTTGACTGCAAATTGTTCATCTTCAATAATAATTGCTTTCATTACTTTAAGATTTATGGTCGATTAAATCACTGAAAAAACCTGCCCCAATGGGTTTTTTGTAGGTCCCGGTTAATCCCCGGTACTTCTCCAGCATCGCAATCAACTCTGATTTTACAATGGGTTTGTGCAGGAAATCTATGCCTTTGGTTTGAAATGCCTGCACTGCCAGATCGTCGGTTGCTGTGGTAAATACGATCGGGCAGGTAACCATGACATTGTCAAAAATGGAAAAACACAAGTCATCCTCCAGATGAATATCCAGAAAGATCAGGTCAGGCTCAGGATGTTTACCCAACCATTCTGTTGAATCAGCCACCGATTCGAGCCATGCAGCAATTTCAACTTTATCATCGTATTCCCTGAGAATATTGATGAGGCGTTTGGCGGCAAACAGCTCGTCTTCAATAATTACAATTTTCATCTCAAAATCAGTTTACCTGTTAATTCTAATTTGCTTATTTGACTGGTCTAAAGTTATCTTTATCCGGGAATTTGGCGAATTTATTCTGGGTGACCCGTGGATATCAGGGAATAAATGACGTAAAAGGGAGAATGGGACTGAAAACAGGAAACCGGAGAAGGTCACAGGCAGACCCGAGAATGCCGATGGAGATATTACAAATGCATATGCCATCATTTGGTATGGCGCTTCAGTTTATCAGGTAATGAAATTCAGGTCGCGGAGTTAAAACATTGGCAATCCGCAGAGCTTTCTGCCCGGGACAGGTGGATTTCAATCCGAAATTATTTCCTGGCCATCTCTCTGAACCTGCTCAGCAGCCACTCAGGGGTTTTTATGGGTTTGCCTGTTTCGCTGCTGGTCGATATCAATACCACTTCACCGTGGTTGATCAATTCTCCCTGTTGATTGTAGATTTCCGTCTTGATTTTAAACCTGACTAAAGGCAATTCTTCAATAATGGTGCGAATAAGCAGCAAGTCATCGTAAAAAGCAGGCTTTACGTATGTGATGTTCAGGCTTCTTACTGGCCAGATCAGCCCGGCCTCCTCAATTTCCCTGTAGGTAATGCCGTGTTCCCGCAGTAATTCGGTCCGTGCAATCTCATAATAGCGGGGATAGTTGCCGTAATAGACTACCCCCATTTTATCTGTGTCGCCATAGCAGACCCTTATGTTGGTTTCGTGTTGTAACATATCAATATAAAATATCGTACTAATCTGCCGTTATAATGTTGAACTCTGCAATACCGGCCCTGTTGGCGCCAAAAGCTTCACTTAGAGCGCGCAAACGGATATAACGGGCAGGAACGGCATCGAAAGTAACCCTTTGCCAGATGGGACTGTTGGCGATGTTTCCAAATTCCCCGCTGGCCATTTTTTTGAAATTGCGGCCATCGGAGCTGATTGATAATTCATAGTGGCGGATGATCCCCGGGTTCCATCTGCCCTGATCAGGCAGGTAGTTGAAGCCGGAAAGGCTGACCGTCTCCCCCAGGTCAATGGTAAAGTCGACAGGCAGCGGTTGGCTGATGTTTAATGCAGTAGAAGGATTGCCGTCGAAAATTGCCCCGGCCCGCTGGTTTTTGCCCGGTTCACCAAGCAATTTCCAATTGAGTGCCGGAATATCAAAATCCTGTCGGGTGACCGGGCTTTTATTTCCGGTCAGTGGATCGATGGCAATGGCTGAAACCGTTCCTTTCTGCAGATAGCTGATAGGTGCTTTGTATTGTGCAGATCCCGTTCCCGGTTCAGTTCCATCGGTAGTGTAAAAAATATCCATATCCTCTCCGCCGGGAATCATGGTTACCTCACCCGCCTGGTTACGCTGAACGATGGGGGCTTCGAGCACTTTAGGCGCATTAAAAACCTGAAAGTTGGAGATTGCAGGACATGCTTTGGAGTCTTCGATGCTCAGTCTTACCTGGGTGGCTGTAACCGTTGGAAGCCGCAGGATCCGCTTGTAGCCAATGGTAGTTTCATCGGCCAGTGTCTGCCATACACCATCTGTAAGCGCTTCGACCCTGAACTTCTTAACCCTTTGCCCCAGGGCGATATATTCCTGGGCAAGAATCCGGTTAAAGGTAGTGGGTTCTCCAAATTCAAGCGTCAATGCAGCCTGAATAACGTCATCATCGGTAGCCCAATAGGTATCGGTTGATCCGTCAATAGCATTTTGGGCCTTAAATTTCCTTGAGTTCCCCCTGACGCTGGAGGCAGTAATCTTTTGTCCTGCTGCAAGGTCAACGGCGAAATCGGCCTTTAAGGCACCGGCTAATTTCATTACGGCATCCACATCGTTTTCGTGGACCAATCCCCGTGTATCCACCGGGAAATTCAGCAGCAGGGAGGCATTCCTGCCAATGGAGTGGTAGTATATGTCGAGTAATTCGGGAAGGGTTTTTACCTTGTGGTCTTCGTAGGGATGGTAGTACCATCCTGGTCGTATGGAAACATCGACTTCTGCTGGAACCCAGTGTGTGCCATCTTCCTGTCCTGCCCGCAGGTGTTCCAGGTTATACGCGATCCCGGGGGCAAAATCGTCACGCTTCAGCAGGCTCCAGTTGGTTGGGCGGGCCCATCCTTCCTCATTGCCTACCCATCGTACATCGGGTCCGCCGTCGGAGAAGATGCAGGCATTGGGCTGCAATTCCCTTATGATGCCGAATACGGTATCCCACTCATAATAAGTACGGTTATCAATTTTGCGCTCTTCGTTTGCCCCACCATACCATCCGGTTCCCCCGTTGGCTCCGTCAAACCAGACTTCAAACACTTCGCCGTAATTGGTCAGCAATTCCCGAAGCTGGTTGCGGAAATAATCCACATACTCCGGCCGGCCGTAATCAGCGTGGTTCCGGTCCCAGGGCGACAGGTAAACTCCGAATTTCAATCCGTATTCCTTACAAGCCTCCGACAAATCTCTGAGTAAATCTCCCTGGCCATTCTTCCATGGTGAATTTTTGACCGAATGCTCGGTATAGGCAGATGGCCAGAGGCAAAACCCGTCGTGGTGCTTAGCAGTAATAATTATACCTTTCATTCCGGCATCTTTGAAGACACGTGCCCACTGGCGGGTATCCAACTCCGTGGGGTTGAAACTTTCCGGCTTTTCATCTCCCAAACCCCATTCCATGTTGGTAAAGGTGTTCATGTTGAAATGCACAAAGGCATAATATTCCAGATCATGCCATGCAAGTTGTCTTTCTGAAGGCAGCGGGCCGTGCGGGGCCGGCGGTGGAGTAGAGTCGCAGGCAACCAACAGGATCCCGGCGAGAATTATCCATGTGAATAAGTGCTTCATAAAAGGTATTTTAAAGTTTCATAATTATAAATGAAGTCCCAAATCTAATGAAACATTGCCGGATGCACAAATTCCATCAGGCATATCCGATGTCCCTTTATTGATCCCGGATTTTTATCTCAGGCCGTGCTGTTTAATTTAATCCTTCAGCCGCTCTGATTATTTCTTCAACTACCGTTTTTGGCTGATAGTTCCGGTCGAACAGGAGCGGGTAGTCTGTTCTGCCGCGCACAGGCCAGTTGTTCTTCCATGAATGGTTATCTGTAACCCCCCAGGTGGTAACCCTGCTGATTTTGTCACGGTGCTTCAGGAAGAGTTTGAAAAAGTCTGCAAAACGGTTATTCCACTCCTGTGCAACCTGATCGGGAAGCCCCCCGGTATATGGATTGATGCGTGCTTCGTACTCTGTCCGCGTGCCAACATCAGCACCGAAATTGCGGTTAGTTCCTGGTAACGCCGTCAGGTCGAGTTCAGTAATCATCACGGTCAGCCCCAGATCAGAAAAGGCGATGATGCTCTTCTCATATTCATCAATCGGGGGATATTTCATGCTGAGGTGGCCCTGCATGCCAATGCCGTCAATTTTAATTCCCTTTGCCTGCAGGTTTTTTACCATGCTGATTACTGCATTTCGGCGTCTCTCACTGGCCATGGAGTAGTCGTTGTAATAGAGGGCAGCATCAGGATCTGCCTCGGAGGCGAATTTAAAAGCCAGAGCAACATATTCTTCACCGATTATTTCATAAAACTTGCTTTTGCGCCAAGATCCATCGTCCTCAATGGCTTCGTTCACCACGTCCCACCCATGAACCCGGCCTTTGTACCGCCCCACAACGCCGTTAATATGGTTGCGCATGCGTTCAATCAGCACTTCGCGGCTCACGTCACTGCCCTGTTCATTGGTGAAAAACCATTTTGGTGCCTGGGAATGCCAGATCAGCGTATGCCCGATGATGTGCATATTGTTTTTGACGCCAAATTCCACGAACTTGTCGGAAAGCACGAAGTTAAACTCTCCCTCCACGGGTTGTATCACTGCACTTTTCATGCAATTTTCCGCAACAATCGAGTTGAAATGTTTATTGACGATATTGAGGGAGGGAACATCCGTGCCGTTGATCTGGCCGGTATTCAGCGCTGCCCCCATGTAAAATTTCCCTGCCAGCGCACCCTTAAGTGTAGATTCTGTCTGGCCTATGACTGATACATGGACTGCAAATGCCAGCAGGAGGACAAGCATCGCTGGTAAAAGCAGATTGACTTTTATGTTCATTTTTAATTTTGACTGCAATATACAAATAGGCTGTAATTTTTAACTTTAAGTAAATACTTTTTTATGCAGCACACAAACATAATTCACGACTGCGTCAGTAACTCAATCCTCACTATGGCCTTGGTGAATCCTTCGGGTCTTTGTGCCTTCGTGGCAAAAAACAGCGCTCCTCTCATTCCTGCGAAGGCAGGAAACCAGGCAATGTCCGCTGGATTCCCACTTT
>CAYMXK010000195.1:0-8760 GCA_964393915.1 uncultured Prolixibacteraceae bacterium | reverse complement strand
GAACACTCGATGTTCCTGGTGGAGGCGACGGCAAAACATGGACTACCCTGACTTGCAAAATCAAAGAAATGAAGGGCGTTCGTGCCCTTCATCTTGCCTTTTCCGGAGAAGAGAAGGAATCGTTTAATATAGACTGGTTTAAATTCGAAAAATAGATTATGCCCCGAAGAATAAAAATTCTGATTGCTGTTACATTTATTTTTAGCAGGGCAAAAGTCATGGTTGTCCAAAATCCGGCATGTCCGGAGAGAGTCTACATTCCCGATCCAACAGTTCGTAATTGGTACGATTGGAAATTGAATGTTTTCGGATCGTTTATCAGTAAATCGCCTGCCGGCTCACTTACCAAAGCAAAATCCATTTAAAATCATATCAATGAAATATTTATTTAAAACTGCGGGAATCGTATTGGTTGTGATGGTGTTAAATGCAGTCACGGTTTCTGCACAACCAACTGTCATCAGCGGCATCGGGTCAAACCCTTCACGTTCAACCAATATCGTCAGGAAATTTATTACCCCAACACGGATCGTGTGGGCCTCGGATACATCAGGAGAATATGTCATGAACCCCGAAGTATTGCTAAAACCCGGTACAGGACAGGCTGTTCTCAACAAGGACAAAGGTTTTATTTTGAAAAGCAGTGCAACTGAGTTTCCGATGGTTATCCTTGATTTTGGTACGGAGTTACAAGGCGGATTGGAGATTATCACGTCGATCAACAACGATAAAAAAATGGGGAAGGTCCGTGTCAGGTTGGGCGAGTCGGTTAGTGAAACCCTCAGCAATGTAGGCGAGAATGGGGCGACCAACGACCATTCGTTGCGTGATTTTACTATTGAGTTACCCTGGCTGGGAAGGGTTGAAGTGGGCAGCTCCGGATTTCGTTTTGCAAGCATCCAGTTGGTCGATCCCGATGTAAAACTGGAAATCAAGGAGATCAGCGCGATTTTTGGTTACCGCGATATTCCTTATCTGGGATCGTTCCGCAGCAATGACGATCGGCTCAATCAGATATGGATGACTGGTGCGTACACTGTTCACCTCAATATGCAGGACTATTTGTGGGACGGCATCAAGCGCGACCGGCTGGTTTGGGTAGGCGACCTCCATCCGGAGGTGATGGCGGTCAGTACTGTCTTCGGGTACAATGAAGTGGTGCCAAAAAGCCTTGACCTGATCCGTGAACTCACCCCCCTGCCCGGCTGGATGAACGGATTGAGTTCGTACTCCATGTGGTGGATAATCATCCACAACGATTGGTACAAATACCAGGGTAACCTGGAATATCTGAAGGAGCAGAAAGATTACCTGTTTGCCTTGCTCAAATTGCTATCGACCAAAATCGATGATTCAGGAAAAGAAATTTTGGAAGGCGGCCGGTTCCTTGACTGGCCATCGAGCGAAAATTTACCAGCGATCCATGCCGGATTGCAGTCGTTGATGGTCATGACTTTTCAGGCAGGAGCGGAGATGAGCACAACGCTGGGTGACCGGGAAATGACAGAGCTTTGCGAGGCTACTGTTTTAAAACTTAAGAAGCATGTTCCCGGGTTCAGCGAATCCAAACAAGCTGCCGCGCTTATGGCTTTGTCAGGCCTGGTTTCTCCTGAAAAGGCCAATTCGGAAATTCTGACGAGGGATGGTGTCCATAAAATGTCAACTTTTTATGGCTATTATATGCTGAATGCCCGCGCTATGGCAGGCGATTTTCAGGGGGCAATCGACAACATCCGGGAATACTGGGGCGGCATGCTCGATCTGGGGGCAACCACTTTCTGGGAGGATTTTGATATTTCCTGGATGGAAAATGCAGGCCGGATTGATGAAATGCCGGTTGAGGGAAAAACAGATGTTCATTGTACCTATGGCGGTTACTGTTACAAAGAACTGCGCCATAGCTTTTGTCACGGCTGGGCATCAGGGCCCACTTCGTGGCTGAGCCAGTATGTACTGGGCGTGCAGGTGGTTGAGCCGGGGTGTAAGGTAATTAGTATCAAACCAAACCTGGGCGATTTGCAGTGGGTCGAAGGTAACTTCCCGACGCCGTTTGGGGTGGTGAAAATAAGGCATGACAAAATGCCCGATGGTACTATTAAATCGAAGATTGATGCGCCTGGAGGGGTAAAAATTATCAAGTAACATTGATTTATCAGGGTGGCTGAACATTATAGTAAACCTGCTGGATATGAAGATGAAGGCCATGAAAAAAATGCATCCATATTTCACATCCCCGGGAAGAAAGCTGGCTTCGGGACAAAGAAGGGGCATTTGTGATGAAGAACAATGTGGTATACGGCACAAAAATGAAAAAGATCGGAACAAAATCAGTAAAGCATAAAAATTATCAAGATGAATAATAATATCCGGAAATCAATTGCGACAGGAATAGGAAGTTGCTTTGCCCTTCTAATTATAGGGGCTGGTCCTGTAAAGATTTTGCCTGAAAAGGAAGTATCCGTTGTCAGAAATTGTTTGGCAGGAGAGCAGGGGAAACCCAATATTATATTCCTGATGACCGATCAGCAGCGCTGGGATGCCATTGGAATAAACAATCCGCACATCAGGACCCCAAACCTCGATCGCCTGGCACGGCAGGGGATTCTGTTCAACCAGGCAACTTGTCAGGCGCCGATGTGTGTGCCTAGCCGAAACTCGATGATGTTTGGACTCTATCCTTCGCAACTGGGTATCCGCTCGAACGGCTCGCGCGCTTTTAATGATGCCGGTATGCCCTGCGATCCGCTGCCGGAAAGGCTCCGGAAGGCAGGCTACCAGACTGCCGGATTTGGTAAGACCCATTGGGGCAGAGCCGGTCAGCCGATTGGCACGCGCGGATTTGAAACAAGGGTCGTCGGTGCCAGGGAGGTTGGTGTCGAGATGGGAGCGGTTCATTATCAGGATGATGAAAACCCTGTTGGGCTGGCAGCTTATCGCAAAGAGGTTGCCAGTTATGGTCCCGGCGAAGAGGAGGTTGACGGGTTCATTGGTCAGGCTTCGGAGGTTGCCGACCGTGATCACCGGGATGGATGGGTGGCTGAAAAATGTCTGGAGTTTATCGACAACGGCCTTGATCCGGAGCGTCCTCTCTTCCTGTATCTCTCATTTTTAAAGCCCCACGCCGGGTTAAACGCGCCAAAGCGCTTTGTCGATATGTACGATATCAACGATATCCCCGATACAAAACAGCCTCCCTGGCAATCGGAGCCTGGTACTCATCTGGCATACTGCGATCAGACAAATGAATTTTTAGGAGCCAGATATAAAAGATGGAACGAGGCATGGAGTAAAATGACCCCGCTCGAACGGCGCCGGACGACCCTTCATTATTACGCCAATTGTTCGTGGCTTGACGACTATTTCGGGCAGGCTTTGGCCAAACTTGAAAAAGCCGGCCGGCTAAAGGATGCGCTGATTGTTTTTACCTCAGATCATGGGGAAATGCTGGGCGAACGAAATTACCGGTTTACAAAGTATTGCCTCTACGAAAGCAGCGTGAGGGTCCCGGTTATACTCTCAGGTTCAGTCGTGCCTGAAGTTTTGCGCGGAACCATTGACCATCGTCCTGCGGAATTGGTCGATTTGTACCCAACCCTGACGAAAGTGGCTGGCACAAAACATCAATTCAACGCACCCGGATTGGATTTACTGAGTGATCAAAAGCGCAAAGGCTCATTTTGCGAGTTTCACGACTCAGGAGCGCCAGCTTATATGTGGCGGACTGAAAAATGGAAACTGATCCTTTTTTCAGATCAGCCCATGGAACAGGCAAAGTCGTCAACCCAACCAATGAAAGGTGAATTGTATGACCTGGAAAACGATCCGCACGAATGGAAAAACCTTTACCATGATGAGAAATACCAGAAATTAAGAGAGCAGCTAAAAACCGAACTGATTGAGCATATGGCAGTAACGTTTGCCGGTTTTCCTATAAATTATTGAATCTGCACCGAAAATGCTTGGTGTTCCTTCGTGTCTTGGTGCCTTTGTGGCATTTTTGCTTGTTTGACTTAAGAGTGGACTCATAATCAGGATGATAAACAATGATATATAATGATGCGATAATCTAAGATATTTTGAAAAAACAACTAAGAAATGTACTGATTCTCGGGATGTTGACAGTGTTCCTGCCAGTGAATCTTCATGCTGAAAAAGGAGAAAGCTATATGGAGGTGGAAGGACAAGCCGGCTGGATCGTCACCGATGAACCATCTCCGCGCCTTTCGTGGCAACCTGTAAATGAAGTATCCGGGAAACCTGTCATTGGCTACGAATTGATTGCGGCCTCTTCTGAATCAAAGTCACAAAAAGGTGAAGGCGACCTCTGGAAATCCGGGTTTTTACCGGTGGAGAAAGGTCCGTGGGTGTTGTTTGACGCTTCCAAACTTCCATCGCGGACTGAGGTCTGGTGGCGCGTCCGGCCGGTTTTTTCAAAGTCTGACTTTGGAAAATGGGGCGAAATTGCCCGCTTTGAAACTGGCTTGAAAAACCAGGACGACTGGAAAGGAAAATGGATCGGAATGAATGTCGAACAGCGCAAGCGATCTGCCCCGCAATTCCGAAGATCATTCGATATCACCAAACCGGTATTGAAAGCACGGCTCTATGTGTGCGGACTGGGTAACCACGAAAGCTGGATCAATGGAACGAAAATGGGAGATGAGGTGTTGCAGCCTGCGCAGACCGATTACAATGTCCGTAACTTTTATGTATCTCACGATGTCTCCTCTCAATTGGTCAAAGGGCAAAATGTGCTTGGATTCTGGCTGGGCGATGGTTTTTACAATCAGGATAGAGTCTGGGGGCCAAATGGCTTAAGTTATGGCGAACCCCGGGTCATTGCACAACTGGAAATTACGTTTAAAGATGGGAGTAAAAACGTGGTGGCAACCGATGAAAGCTGGCACTGTCAACCTGGTCCGGTTACGAGTTCGAATGTTTATGCCGGCGAGAACTATGATGCGCGGCTTTACGACCCCAATTGGGCAGCAAATCAACCGGCTTCCGATAACTGGCACCCCGTAATTATTCTTCCTTCACCGGGTGGAGTGCTGATTGCCCAGCAATTGCCCCCGTGCCGCAGATTGGGAATGGTTCCGGTGCAAACTGTTGATGAATTGCGTCCCGGAACCTGGATTTTCGATTTTGGACAGAACCTTGTTGGCTGGGCAAAACTCCGCGTGGATGCACATCCGGGAACCGTAATTACCATTCGTTTTGCTGAGAACAGGCTTCCTGACGGCGAATTGGGTTTCGCTTCAAGCGGGGTGCGTGCGACGAAAGTGATTCAGACCGATGTTTACACCTGTAAAGGGGAGGGCGAAGAAATCTGGGAACCGCGTTTTACCTATCACGGATTTCGTTTTGCCGAAGTTACGGTCTCAGAAGGAACCCTCCGGAATGGCGCCCCAAAAAAAGATTTTCTGGAAGGAATTGTAGTCCATACCGATATGGAAGTTACAGGTGAGTTTTTATGTTCAGACGAAACACTTAACCGGGCTTTTAATTGGGCCCACTGGACACAAATTGGGAATGTGCAGGGTGTGCCTACCGATTGCCCCGTGCGCGAACGCTGCGGCTGGACCGGCGATGCGCATCTTATTGTGCCCTACACCATGTACCGGTTTGATGCAGCTTCGATGTGGCGAAAATATACAGGCGATATTGTTACGACTGCCCAGGTTACAGGTCCGATGCTTTGTTTTGGTAAGGCACCCGGCGAACGGACCCGGCAAATCAAAAAGGCGGGTATTCCAACAATGGCTGCTCCCGGCAAGCGGTTTATCGGTGAAGGCTCGCCCGACTGGGGATCTGCCATTGCTTTTATTCCCTGGGACATATACATCCGCACCGGTGATGTTCGTTACCTGCAGGAACACTATGGCTCTATTCGCCAGTGGGCCGTGCATTTATATGAACTTTCGACCAATAATATCGTTTATTCAGGTATGGGTGATTGGTGCAAGCCCATTTTAGCTGATAATGAAGGAAAAACAGACCGTGAGCTTTTTGGCGATGTCTCACCCATGCTTTCGACTGCATGTTATTACCGGTCGGTGCGAATAACGGCGGATGCTGCTAAACTGCTCGGAAATACTTCTGATTATGACTATTTTGACGCACTGGCCAACGAAATAAGAATGGCATTTACAAAGGCCTTTTACAGCGAAAATCCTGAGATGGTCCCTGATCAGACAATCAACGCAATCGCCATAGGCTGGAATATTCTTGCTCCTGAACTTCATCAGGAAGTGGCCAAAACGCTTGCCAGGCAAGTTGAGGAGGCCGGTTACCACTTTATGACCGGTGTTTTCGGAATGCCCTCGCTCTGGCCTGCGCTCTGCAAATTTGGTCATCAGGAAACAGCATGGAAGGCGATTCAGGCTGAATCGGCGCCCAGCCTTAAATACCTTGCCAAACGCGGCGCGACCACTTTTTGGGAAGTCTGGCCAACGGAGAAGGACGAGAACACAGAATATGCCCGGTCTATGAGCCATCCGTTCCAGGGTGGTTTCGTGGCCTGGTTTTTCGAAGGACTGGCCGGGATTGCTCCGGACACAGACCATCCGGGCTTCCGGTTTTTTCATCTCGAACCACAACTGATCGATGGGCTGGACTGGGTGACATGCCGGTTTAATTCACCGATGGGTTTGATCGAAAGTTCATGGGAAAGAAAGGGGGAGCAGTTGTCGTGGACAGTTGTAATTCCGCCAGGGGCAACGGCAAAATTGCGGATTCCCGGTGAGCTTATTGAAATTAATGGTAATTTAAGCGGCTTAATAAACGGAGTTTCCAGGCAGGACGATTTTCAGGGTAAGGCAGAAAGATTACTGCTTCCCTCCGGAAATTATCAACTCTATATAAAGCTAATGTGATTCAGACTCCGCGTTAAATAAGGAAAAGCAATGAAAAAGGCATTATGTGGCGGCTCAGGTTTTATAATTTGGTTGTTGTTTGCAGGCTTCAATCTTCATGCGCAATCCACTTCGGAGAAAATACCTATCCGGATAGATTCCCATATTCATTTGTATGACACCGGCCGCGAAGGGAGCTCCATTTTTCTCGACCCGGTTAAGCATGAAAAAATATATTATCCCCATTTGCCGTCAGAATTTTTAAAGGTTGCGGAACCGGCTGGGGTCAGTTATGCCATTGTTGTGGAGGCAAGTTACCGGAGGGAGGATAATGAGTGGGCCATGTCGGTTGTAAACAGGTCAGACAACATGCTGGCATTTATTGCCAACCTCGACCCACGCGATGAACACTACCTGACCGACCTGGAAAACCTTTCCGGAAATGTAAAATTCAGGGGGATCAGGTTACGTCAGCAGAATAAAATTGATATCACAGATAAACTGGTAGCTGAAAAACTGGGTGAACTGTCGAGACGCGGATTAACCCTCGAACTAGGGCCGAACGAACCTGTTGAAGCGGTTGAGAAAATTGCAAAGATGTACCCTGAAATGAACATCGTGATCGACCATATGGCGGGAGGGAGGATCCGGAACAATGAAATTGTGCCCGGTGACTGGACTGTCAGGCTGGAACGGCTTGCCGCCCTGCCCAATGTATATTGCAAGATTTCAGCGCTTTTCGACCTTTCAGGGGAATCGCCGGCACCTCTTGATGCTGGTTATTACCGGCTGTTTATCGACCAGGTGGTACTTGCGTTTGGGCCTGACCGGGTTCTTTTTGGAAGCAACTGGACACTTTCTGAGATGTATGGCACCTATGCCGGCCTGGTCAGGATGTATGATCAATATCTCGAAAAAAAGAAGGGAATTTCTGCCCGGCAACTGTACGCTGAGAATGCCATAAGGGCCTATGGATTGAAAGTAAAGGATTAATATATCAATAAAATAACCACATTATGAGACAGTTAAATTACAAAACCTTGACGATGATAATGCTTCTTTCAGCTTTATCAGTATCCACGACTTTCTCACAGCCAAAGTTTCCGGCTCCGATTGAAGGCGATGAGAGTGGATTTGTGTCGATTTTTGATGGCAGCTCCCTGACCGGGTGGGAAGGCGATCCGGTTTACTGGCGGGTGGAAAACGGGGCGGTTGTGGGAGAAGTTACCCCTGAAACCATATTAAAACGAAACTCCTTCTTAATCTGGAGGGGTGGCACCACCGGAGATTTTGAACTTAAGCTCGAATACAAAGTTTCGGAGCAGGGAAATTCCGGCATTAATTACCGAAGTTTTGAAGTGGAAGGAACACCTTTTGCCTTGAAGGGCTATCAATGCGATATTGACGGGAAAGGACAGTGGAGTGGTCAGAATTATGAAGAGCGGGGGCGCACTTTCCTGGCATTGCGGGGCCAGATAACCCAGGTTGGCGCTGGTGGAAAGCCTGTGGAAATCGGCACGGTGGGAAACAAGGATGAATTGTTAGGATTCATCAAAAGCGGGGAGTGGAACGAATGCCACCTGATTATCCGCGGAAATACCCTGATACATATGATCAACAAACACGTTATGAGCGTGGTGGTCGACAACGATGTAGAGAACCGCAAAAGCGATGGATTGCTGGGTGTGCAGGTACATGTAGGCCCGCCTATGAAGATAGAATACAGGAACATCAGGATAAAAATACATTAATCACACAAACATTCAATTTGCTTTCTCTTTTTTGACAAGTTATTGACAATTTTGGGTTTTTTTCGCAATTATTTGTCAATAAAATATCGTGTTCACTATTCTTTCTTTTAATCAATTTGTTTTATCATCCTATCAAAATCCGATTCAAAATTTTT
>CAYMXK010000194.1:2153-8769 GCA_964393915.1 uncultured Prolixibacteraceae bacterium | reverse complement strand
GAAAACCCGATTCTTGCCAACTTCAAGGAGGGATTGTCCGTTCTGGAGTACTTTATCTCCACACACGGTGCCCGTAAAGGTTTGGCTGATACTGCCCTGAAAACTGCCGATGCAGGGTATCTTACCCGTCGGTTGGTGGATGTGGCCCAGGATGTAATTATTTCTGAAGATGATTGCGGAACGCTCCGGGGACTTATTGCTTCGGCCATCAAAAACAATGAGGAACTTGTTGCATCACTGTTTGACCGGATACTCGGAAGAACTTCGGTGCACGACATATACCACCCGTTCAGTGGTGAACTTATTGTGAAATCGGGCGATGAAATTTCCGAGGAAGTTTCAGCAGTTATTGAGGAATCTCCGATCGAAAGTGTAGAGATTCGCTCTGTACTTACCTGTGAGTCTGAAATCGGGGTTTGTGCAAAATGTTATGGCCGTAACCTGGCCAGCGCTAAAAAGGTTCAGAGGGGCGAAGCTGCCGGTGTTATTGCAGCCCAGTCAATCGGTGAACCCGGAACCCAGCTTACCCTCCGTACTTTCCACGTGGGTGGTATCGCGGGTAACATTTCAGCACAGTCATCCGTCGTATCGAAATATGATGGTTATGCCGAAATTGAGGAACTGCGTACCGTAGAATACCTCGATAAGGAAAACAAGCCTGTTGATATCGTAGTAAGCCGTCTTGCAGAGCTCAAGATTATCGATAAGAACACCAATATCCAGCTTTCGAGCCATACGATTCCATACGGATCTAAGTTGTACATCAAAAACGGGGATTCTGTTTCGAAAGGAATGCTCGTTTGCGAGTGGGATCCATATAATGGTGTGATCATTACTGAATTTAACGGTAAGATTGAGTTTGAAAGTCTTATTGAGAATATAACTTTCAGGGAGGAATCGGATGAACAAACCGGTTACAACGAAAAGGTTATTATTGAGACAAGAGATAAGACCCGAAACCCGTCTATAAGGATTGTCGATGAAAGCGGTGAAGTTATCCGTTCGTATAACCTTCCTGTGGGTGGTCACCTTTCTGTGAGCAACAATGATAAGGTCAGGGCTGGTCAGGTATTGGTCAAGATACCGCGTGCTGCAGGTAAAGCTGGTGATATCACTGGTGGTCTCCCGCGTGTTACGGAATTGTTCGAGGCAAGAAATCCTTCCAATCCGGCTGTGGTTTCTGAGATCGACGGAGAAGTGACACTTGGAAAGATCAAACGTGGCAACCGCGAAATCGTTGTCACATCCAAGTTGGGTGAGGTGAAGAAATACCTGGTGCCATTGTCAAAACAGATACTTGTACAGGACAACGACTATATCCGTGCCGGAACGCCATTGTCTGACGGTGCCACTACTCCGTCTGATATTCTTGCCATTAAAGGGCCTACTGCTGTTCAGGAATACATACTCAACGAAGTTCAGGATGTTTACCGGATGCAAGGGGTTAAGATCAACGATAAGCACTTTGAAGTGATTATCCGTCAGATGATGAGGAAGGTCGAAATCGAAGACCCGGGTGATACCCGTTTCCTCGAGAAACAGATCGTGGATAAGAATGAGTTCATGCAGGAAAACGACTGGATCTATAATAAGAAAGTGATTGTCAGTTCGGGTGACTCCGAAGGGTTGCGTGCAGGCCAGATTATTTCTGCCCGCAGGATGAGGGATGAAAACTCATTGCTTCGTCGTAAGGACCGTAAACTGGTTGAATCGAGGGATGCCATCCCGGCTACATCGAGCCAGGTATTACAGGGAATTACCCGGGCCGCGCTGCAAACACGCAGCTGGTTGTCTGCCGCTTCTTTCCAGGAAACAACAAAAGTACTTAACGAAGCTGCCATCATGGGTAAAATGGATTACCTCGACGGCCTTAAGGAAAATGTTATTTGTGGGCACCTGATTCCTGCGGGAACAGGGTTGAAGGAGTACAAAAATCTTGTTGTAGGATCGAAAACCGAATATGACCGTCTGGTTGAGATGAAGGAACCCGTTGAAGACGACGAATAAGAAAATTGTTATGAGTGAGAATCAGCAAAAACAACAATTAAATATTGAACTGAGCGAAGAAGTAGCTCAGGGAACCTATTCCAATCTGGCGGTAATAACTCATTCAAGTTCTGAGTTTGTTATTGATTTTGTGCGGGTAATGCCGGGGGTGCCAAAGGCCAATGTGAAGTCAAGGATTATTCTTACACCTGAGCATGCCAAAAGGCTGTTGCTGGCATTACAGGATAACCTGGGCAAATTTGAAAGGGCAAACGGACCCATCAAAATCAATACAGGAAATGATCCGATGATACCGCCCATGGGCTTTGGAGGCCCTACGGCGCAAGCATAATATTTAAAAGGGAGCCTCAGGGCTCCTTTTTTGTTTTGGTAATTGCTCTCTATTGGCAAATTTTCCAACGGGTTTTGAAATATTCATACATTTAGTTGAATGTTTTAATATCGCCGGAATTTCCTATGAATCCGATTATTCTGGATGAATTTCATCCTTGTCTGGTTTTTACTTTGTATTTATTTCGGAACGCTCACCTCTGTTTCTTTGGTGTGTTATTGAGCAGTTTATATATTTGCTACGCATAAGTCAGGCTAAGAATAATTAAATATATTAATATATCGAAATACCAAATTATGAGAGGTTTAAAAATTATTGTTTTAGCAAAGCAGGTACCCGATACCCGGAATGTAGGGAAAGATGCCATGAAGGCAGATGGAACTGTAAACCGTGCAGCTTTGCCGGCTATCTTTAACCCTGAAGATTTGAATGCACTTGAACAGGCATTACAAATCAAGGATGCCGTTCCTGGCACCACCATTACCTTACTGACCATGGGGCCGGGCAGGGCTGCCGACATTATCAGGGAAGGCCTTTTCAGGGGGGCTGATGATGGCATTCTATTAAGCGACAGGGCTTTTGCCGGATCAGATACACTGGCCACATCTTACGCGCTTTCTCAGGCCATCAGGAGGATTGGAAGTTTTGACCTGATCATTGCCGGCAGGCAGGCCATTGATGGGGATACTGCCCAGGTGGGACCTCAGGTAGCGGAAAAACTCAAGCTTCCACAGTTGACCTATGTGGAGGAGATTCATGGCATCGAAAATAATATAATTACTGTAAAACGCAGGCTGGAGCGGGGTGTTGAAGTCGCATCGTGCCCTATGCCGTTAGTGATTACAGTAAATGGAAGCGCCGCCGACTGCAGGGCCAGGAATGCCAAACTCCTGATGAAATACAAACATGCCAAAACGGTATCAGAAATGCAGAGTGCCAACGAAGACTACCTGCACCTCTACAATGACAGGCCATATTTGAACATCACCGAGTGGTCGGTAAACGAAATTGAGACGGATGCTTCACAGCTAGGGCTTACCGGTTCGCCAACAAAGGTCAAGAAAATTGAAAATGTCGTTTTACAGGCCAAGGAATCAAAGATCATTACTTCATCTGATGCAGATATTGAAGATCTGATGGTGGAGCTGATCGAAAACCATGCCATCGGTTAATTACTAATCTTTATTTGAAGAAACTATGAACAACATATTTGTATATTGTGAAATTGAAGATGGCACGGTTGCCGAGGTAAGTCTTGAACTTTTAACCAAAGGAAGAAAACTGGCTGAGACATTAAAATGTAAACTTGAAGCCGTCGTGGTTGGAAGCAATCTCCAGGGTATCGAAAAAGAACTAATTCCCTATGGAGTTGATGTAGTCCATATTGCAGATGATCCGCGCTTGTATCCCTACCAGACCTTGCCGCACACTACCATCGTCGTAAAGCTTTTTGAAGCTGAAAAGCCGCAGATCGCACTTATGGGAGCCACTTCCATTGGCCGTGACCTGGGCCCGCGGGTTTCATCTGCCTTGCACAGTGGGTTAACTGCCGACTGCACCAGTCTCGAAATTGGAGATCACGAAGATAAAAAGGCCGGCATTGCCTATAAAAATCTTCTTTATCAGATTCGACCTGCCTTTGGCGGCAACATTATCGCTACCATTATAAATCCCGACTGCAGGCCTCAAATGGCCACTGTAAGGGAAGGCGTAATGAAAAAGGAGATTCTTGATGAAAATTATAAGGGGAAGGTAAAAAACATCGATGTCAGCCAGTGGGTTGCTCCCGAAGAGTTTGTTGTGGAGATTATAGAGCGGCATATAGAAAAGAGCAAGGTAAACCTGAAGGGAGCCCCCATCATTGTTGCCGGTGGGTATGGCGTTGGTTCGCGGGAGAACTTCAATCTTCTCCACGAACTTGCCGAAGTCCTCGGGGGTGAAGTAGGTGCTTCGCGCGCGGCTATTGATGCCGGTTATGCAGGGCATGAACGTCAGATTGGGCAGACCGGTATTACGGTGCGACCAAAGTTATACATAGCATGTGGTATATCCGGACAGATACAACACAGGGCGGGCATGGAGGAGTCGGCGCAGATTATTGCGATCAATACCGATCCTGAGGCTCCGATCAATTCAATTGCTGATTATGTGATTAACGGAGATGTGGCTGATATCATTCCAAAGATGATCAAGTATTACCGCAAAAACACCAAATAACGTTCAACCGAACTTTTAAAATGAATTGAAATGGCTAATTTTTATACAGACAATAAAGACTTAAAATTCCATCTGACCCACCCGATGATGGAAAAAATCGTTCAGCTAAAGGAGAAGAATTTTTCACAAAACAGGGAATATGATTTTGCTCCTATGGACTACGAGGATGCTATGGACAGTTTCGACAAGGTATTGGACGTAGTAGGTGAGATATGCGGTGAGGTAATCTCTCCCAACGCCGAAGGGGTAGATGCCCAGGGGCCCGAGGTGATCGACGGCAGGGTAAAATATGCCGATGGCACAAAGATAAACATCGATGCACTCATTAAAGCCGGACTGATGGGGATGGCGCTACCCCGAAAATATGGTGGTTTGAACTTTCCGATAGTGCCATACATTATGGCTGCTGACATCGTTTCCCGTGCAGATGCAGGATTTGTCAACATATGGGGTTTACAGGATTGTGCTGAGACCATCAATGAATTTGCTTCTGAAGAACAAAAGGAAAAATATCTTCCACAGGTGGCAGACGGCGCCACCATGGCAATGGATCTTACGGAGCCCGATGCCGGTTCCGACCTGCAGGCTGTTCAGCTCAAGGCCAGTTATGATGAGGCCAGAGGCACGTGGATGCTGAATGGGGTGAAGCGGTTTATAACCAATGGCGATGGCCTTATATCCCTCGTATTGGCCCGAAGCGAGGCCGGAACCAAGGATGGCCGTGGCCTTTCCATGTTTATACACCACAAGGAGAATGGCGGTGTTACGGTAAGGCGCATTGAGCACAAGATGGGTATAATAGGTTCGCCAACCTGTGAACTGGTATTTAAGGATGCTCCCGCGGAGCTGGTGGGCGACCGGAAACTGGGTCTGATTAAATATGTAATGGCACTTATGAACAGTGCAAGGCTGGGTATTGCAGCTCAATCGGTAGGTATTTCAGAAGCAGCCTATCGCGAAGCGCTTACTTATGCAACAGAAAGGGTACAGTTTGGTAAGGCCATTCTGCGTTTTCCTGCAATATATGAGATGCTCTCCACCATGAAAGCAAAACTCGATGCCTCCCGGACACTGTTGTATGAAACTGCCAGGTTTGTGGATTTGTACAAGATATATATGCATATGGGAGAAGAACGCAAACTGACTCCCGAAGAAAGGCTGGAGATGAAGAACTATCAAAAACTCGCTGATTTGTTTACTCCACTGGTAAAGGGCATGGCGAGTGAGTTTTGTAACCAGCTGGCATATGATGCGGTTCAGGTGCATGGTGGATCCGGATTTATGAAGGACTACCCGGTTGAGCGTATCTACAGGGATGCCAGGATTACAACCATATATGAAGGAACTACCCAGCTTCAGGTGGTAGCTGCCATACGTGGGGTTACCACAGGTGCCGTTCTGGCGCAGATCCGGGTTTATGAGGCTCAAAAGGTTGCACCTGAGCTGGCTTTCCTTAAGAGGGCCCTGATCATCATGACCGAGGAGTACGACCATGCGGTTAGTCATGTGCTGGCAGTTAACGATACTGAATACGTAGATTTCCATGCCCGAAGGATGGTCGAAATGGCTGGTTTTATCATTATGGGATACCTGTTGATGCTCGATGCCAACCGCGACAGGGAATATTTGCGGTCAGCGCGTAATTTCGTTAAGCTGGCAAAGGCGCAGGTCAGTGCTCATTCCAGCTTTATCGGAAGCAGTTCAATCGATGATTTGGGATCATACAAGTATCAGATGGTCTAATTCTAAATATGTATAAAAATTAAGGCTGTCAGGGGTATATTGACAGCCTTTTTTTTCGTAGGCCGTGCATGGTATAACCTGGTGGTGTTAGTCCTATATGGGGGTTTCTAATAGCCAGCCATTAGCTGTAGGCAAGGGTGCTTACCGCGAGGTATAATCTGAAGGAAGCCGATGGTATCCCGAAAGCTTTCCTGACCGACCCGAGAAGAAATATGGTTTTGCGTTTATCCCAAGAGTGATGTAAAACTGGAAGTAATTATCGGGGAAGAATCTGAATAATCCTTCCCGGATTTTCAACTGAAACATAAATAGATCCAT
>CAYMXK010000194.1:0-2053 GCA_964393915.1 uncultured Prolixibacteraceae bacterium | reverse complement strand
GGAAGAATCTGAATAATCCTTCCCGGATTTTCAACTGAAACATAAATAGATCCATCGGGGGCTTGAATTACGTTTCTGACTCTTCCATCAATTTCGGGGATGATATGTTCCGAAGTAACTTTATTGTTGTTAATAACGCACCGGTATAACTTGCGGGAAGCAAGGCCGCCTACAAGCAGGTTGCCGTTCCAGTCTTTAAATTCGTTGCTGGTAATAAATGCCATTCCGGCGATCCCGATGGAGGGTGTCCAGGTATAAACCGGCGCAGTGATTTCAGGCGAATTATGTCCCGCTGAAATGGTGGTGCCGTCATAGTTAACCCCTTCGGAAAAGGCAGGCCAGCCATAATTGGCTCCTTTGATGATGATGTTTATTTCATCGCCTCCGCGGGGCCCGTGTTCGGTTGACCAGATTTCACCGGTTCCGTAATGAATTGCCATTCCCTGCGGATTGCGGTGGCCATAGGAATAAACCGAAGTTGGAGAAGTATTGCCGGGAATAACCGGGTTATCGGGAGGAATTTCCCCGTTTTCGGTAAACCGGTGTATTTTTCCCCAGTCCGATTTTGGGTTCAGCGCATTGTTGTTGCTTGCATTCGTCCCGCCGTAACTGCCGCTTCCCCCTTCACCCACACTCAGGTAAACATGCTTGTCTTTACCAAACACAATGCGGCTGCCGTAATGGCCATTCCAGGTATTCGATCCGTTGGTGGTAAAAAGGTTTTCTATATTCTGCACCTGGTAGTTGTCTATTTTGAACCTGATCAGCCGAAGTTGCCCGCCGCTGCCCGGGTTTGCTGCAGAATAAGAAGAATATATCCAACCATTTGCTGCATAATCGGGGTGGACCCTGATATCAAGCAGGCCTCCCTGGCCTGATGCACGAACTGTTGGGAAACCGGTGATTTCAGTTACTGTACCGTTGCTTTTTCGATAAAGTTTTCCGCGTTTTTCGGTGAAGATCAGGTCTCCATCAGGAAGAAAATCCATTCCCCAGATTATTTCATATCCGGTTATCAGGGTGCTAAAGTTTATCTGTGGCTCTTCTATAGTTTCTTCACTGGTTCCTTTGGCACATGAGCCCAAAATTGTGGCCAATTGTGTCAGCAATATTATTATTTTGATTTTCATCTCATTATAATTGTGTGTTTCATATTCATTCAATTATTGCTCTTTTCTAAAATTACTAACAAGCAGATTACGAAATTTGTTGTGGCACGCCGGAACAGCTCTTGGGATATTATTGAATTGTATCCCGCAGATACATGACTATACTCAACCCGGGCAAGGCCACCCTTGATCGTATTTTCCGTTAACCTGTCAACTTTCGGTATAATTAATCTCCGGAATGGAAGCTTTTAATCAATTTTCGATTGATGATATGATATCTGCCTGAAAGAGTGTATTTTAAAGAGTGGAAAAGACTGTTTTACAGGTTTGAAAAGGGGTATGTAACTTTTGTGTTAACTCAACGTAAACAATTATCCGAAGATTTTTTTAAACAGTTAACTGTTGATAATCATATTTTTAAGTAGAATGGGTTAAAGAGGAAGGCGATTTTTTCCCTGCATGATTTGCATGAATGGAATAAGCGGGTACCTTTGTCGCCGCGAAAGTAAGGAGTTCTTAGAGGAAATGAAAGACAGGTTAAAAGGGAGGTTTTAGATTTAGTCTTTGGGCGAGGATTTGTTCAGGGGAAATTTAAAAAAAAAAGTTCTCAAAAATTTTGTCAGAATAAAATAAGTTACTACTTTTGCCGACCCGAAACGAAGCGGATGATTAAAGCAGAAGCGGAGGAGAGGGGATAAAGTAAAAAGACAGGAATAGCGACATGTGAATAGAGCTTGACTGTTTAAGAAGAAGAATGAAGAGTTCATATGAAATAATGAAGCACAAAAAAGCAAGGTTAAACAAGACCTTAGTTTAATTCACTAGAGGAATAAACTTGAGCGAGAGATATAAATTTTATAAACTTTTTGAATTACATCGGAGAGTTTGATCCTGGCTCAGGATGAACGCTAGCGGGAGGCTTAACACATGCAAGTCGAGCGGTA
>CAYMXK010000193.1:2938-8780 GCA_964393915.1 uncultured Prolixibacteraceae bacterium | reverse complement strand
CGAGGCCCATTGAAGGATTGTCCAGGCCATCCTGACCAAACCGGTCAACGGCAATATGGGTAAAAAAGCTTAGGTAATCAGTAGGCTGGCCTTTGACAGAAAGATAGCCCCTGCGGAGCATAAAGTCGTTCAGGTTGTTGTCTCCTTTGCCATTTTCAACATTTTGGTACCAGGCCTGGGTCCAAAAACCGATATCTATTTTATTCTGAGCTTTGCTCATTTTGGGGGAAAAGAACACAACTATAATGAATATTACCAGGTATTTTTTCATCTCATTTTTAATTTTTAAAGGTATTCGATGTGACTCCAATGAATATTACAATGTTGCTTGTGTGTGATCCGCCATTCCACAATTGAGATTGATTACTGCCGACATTTTAATGGTTTTCTTTTTCAAGTTGCCTCATTTTCCATTCAGGATAGCCTTCATCCAATCTCCTGACTTTAAAACCGTTTTCAGATAGTATTCTCACCGCTTCATCGGCTAAAACACAAAATGGCCCGCGACAGTAAGCAATAATTTCCTGCTCTTTCGAAAAATCTTTCAGGCAACACAACAATTCTTTCATGGGAATCGAAACCGCCCCGGTAATGTGGTCGAATTCGTATTCTGCCGAGGGCCTGACATCCATTAACAACACATTTTTGTTGTGAATCATCGTTTCCAGTTCATCAAGGCTTACCGAGTTGAGCGCATTATTGTCTTCGCGTTGCCGGTTCAACGTTTTTTCCAGTTCAGCAATTTCGCTAACAGCATATTTTGTAATGTGCTGGTAAAGTGCCAGTATTTCATTATTTACAAGTGAATAATAGACGTAATGCCCCTCTTTCCTGAATTTTACAATATTGTTGTTTTTAAGTACCTGTAAATGTTGCGAGGCATTGGCCACCGTAAGGTTGGTGGCTGCCACAACCCCTTCCACACTTTTTTCGCCCTGCGAAAGCATCTCGATTATTTCTAGTCGTGCAGGGTTGGCCAGGGCTTTCATCAATTTTGCAAGCCCGTCGTACATGGCATCTTTAAATTCGCGACCTTTCATTCTCTTTTTTTTAATGTCGACAAAGATAATACTATTATTCAATTATTCAATCGTTTTATTGAATACATGTTTGAAGAATTAAAATGAAACAATTTATATCCCAGACTTTACACGCGAAAAGGGGAATAATGTTTGGCTAATATCACATTCGAGGAAACTGGCAGCCGTTGATAGCTGTTACGAAATTTCTTGAAAGGAGTTAATAATGACGAAATATACAGAGTGGTCATTCATTCCAAACAAGATTTTAAAAAGCCGCCCTTGCGTACAAAGGCGGCCCGGCATATATGAAGTAAACGCCAATCCGCCAATGCAGTATGGCCGTTTACGGAAGGGCGCCAACAGGTGTTGACGCCGTTTTCTTTTATATCTTTTCAAACGGCCTGGCGGTTTTGAACTGGATTACGGGCGCTGTCTGACCAAATTAACCGGATGCGGTTACCGGTTACCGGCTTCCTCCCGGTTTCGCGTTCACCCCCAGTCGTCTGGCTGATATTTTTTGAATGTGCACCCTGATAACACCCACATTCCTGATGGCGGGCGGATTGAATTTAAACGGCAGGTCGCTGTACTGTGCCATCGTTTTCACCATGCACTGGTATTTTTCATCGTAATCCTCCACAATTTCAGCTTCACCTTCAACAATAACCGATGCCGATTTCACCCGGTAACTGCACCCTACCTCAATATCCTGCCAGGCCAGCTCCTCTCCTACCGTCCAGTTGATGCAGACTTTCGGATTTTGCAGCAAAGTATCCCACATACGGCCATGCATCGCCGAATGAAGAATTACCATGTCCCCGTCGAGGCCAAAATTCATGGGAAGCACATATGGCTCGTTATTGAGGCTCATGGCAAGGTAACATGTTTTGCATGAGCGGATTATTTCGTTGATCTCGTCGCGGTTCCGGATGACTACAGTTCGCATATTGATATCGTTTTAATCAGATAAATGCACGGCTCCCCAGGTTATCGGAGAGGTATCTTTCAATCTTTTTCAGGTTTTGGATTTTGGCCAGAACCTCATAGAGTTGTGTATCGTTGTTGCTTTTATGCAGGGCATCAATCTGTTGTTCGAGCGCGAGGTGCATCTCCTTTATCTTCCTGAGCTTATACTCATTTACAATCCGGGGAACCAGCATGTCAAGGATATCTTCCTCCTTCTCAATAAAGGAACCGGCCTTGCTCCAGCGCTTGCTTTCCACCCATTTCTCGGCAAGAAGGTCGCTGGCCAGTTTGCTCACCCTGCCATCAGGGTGATATATGAAATACCTTTCAGGCCTGAAGTTTTCATCGTCAAGCCGCTCAAGTATCTCATTGAATATGATTTGAAAAACCGGTTTATCGGGAACCAGTTCGTCATCCCTCAACTGGTTGGCAATAAAAGTTCCCACCGAAATAATTTCCGGGTTGTCGGGATGATCCGAATCCACTTCGAAAAGGGGCGCCCGGCAAAATTTCAGCAGAAACCGCAGCAGTACCAGCTCCTCATTATTAAGGTCGCCCGATTGTTCAATAACCAAGGCAGGCTGGGGAGTTTTCCTCAATGGTGGCTCGTAGGGCAGCTGACCGCCTGCTTTCTCCGTGCGGCCACGAAGAATCTTACCAACTTCGTTGTAGAGGACTCCCTCTTCAACATTCAGCAACTTGCTGCATTCCCGGATATATACAGCCCGCGTAATACTCTCGGGAATTACCGCCACCGACCGGATAACATCCGTAATCAGCCTGGCACGGGCCACAGGGTCATTTTCTGTGGATTTCAGCAGCAACCTGGTTTTAAACTGAATAAAATCCGTTTCATTGGCAGAAATGTAACTCAGCAACTCCGAGGAGCTGTGCTTGCGGGCAAATGAATCGGGATCCTCTCCCTGGGGAAGAAGCAATACCTTGACGTTCATGCCCTCCTCAAGTACCAGGTCGATCCCCCGCAGCGAGGCTTTTATACCGGCCTCATCTCCATCATAAAGGATAGTCACGTTGGGGGTGAAGCGCCTGATCAGCCTGATCTGGTCAGCAGTAAGCGCAGTTCCCGATGAGGCCACCACATTCTCAATCCCCGACTGATGGAGCGACAAAACATCGGTATATCCTTCCACGAGGTAGCATTTATCCACCCTGGAGATCTCCCGTTTTGCCTGGAAAATGCCATACAGGACATTGCTTTTGTGGTAAATCTCAGACTCGGGGGAGTTGAGGTATTTGGCCGCCTTTGGGTCATCCTTGAGAATACGGCCGCCGAATGCGATTACCCGGCCCGCCATATTGTGTATGGGGAACATTACCCGGCCGCCAAAACGGTCGCGCACCCAGTCATCGCGTTTGATGGTAAGGCCTGTTTTTTCGAGGTATTCCATCCGGTAACCTGCCTTCTGGGCCTCATCTGTAAAGATGCTTTTACCGTCAGGGCAATAGCCCAGCTCGAACTTTTTAACTATATCGTCGCGGAAACCCCTCTCGCGGAAATAGCTTAAACCTACCACCCTGCCCTCCTCTTCGTTCCACATAAAGCGGCTGAAAAACTTCTGGGCAAAACCCGACACGATCATCATGCTCTCCCGGTCGTCCTTCTGCTGTTTTTCTTCCTGCGACTCCTCCTTTTCAACCACATCAATCTGAAACTTCCGTGCCAGGAATTTCAGGGCCTCCGGATAGGTCAGGCTCTCATGTTCCATGATGAAGTTGACCGAGTTTCCACCTTTTCCGCAGCCAAAGCATTTAAAAATACCTTTCGCCGGAGATACGGTAAACGAAGGTGTCTTTTCGTTGTGAAACGGACAATTGCCCAGGTAGTTAACCCCACGGCGCCTGAGTTTCACAAAGTCAGAGATAACCTCCACAATTTGCGACGCATCTAAGATTCTTTCAATGGTGGCATGATCAATCATCCTGCAAAAGTAAAAAATTACAGCCCCCTTTTGTTGAATTAGTGGTTTATATCACCTATTTTTAGAAGCCAAAAATGGAGGATTGAAACTCACTAATTTATAATCAATGAAATGGCAATGAACAATATTACACAAACCGGAATGTATAACCGCCCGTTGAATGGCAATTCAATCCCTCTGCACCATAACCATCAATGACTTTTAATGACATAACTATAAATGACAATTAATGACCATAAATAACTATCAATGACCATCAATGACTTTCAACGACAATCAATGACAATCAATGACAATCAATGACATCAATGACCATAAATGACATCAATGACCATAAATGACATCAATGACTATAAATGACATCAATGACAATTAATGACATCAATGACAATTAATGACATCAATGACTATAAATGACATCAATGACAATTAATGACCATAAATGACTTTCAATGACATCAATGACTTTCAATGACCATCAATGACCATCAATGACAATTAATGACTTACACCGACCATCAATGACCATCAATAGACTTTCAACTAAACAAAACCTGGTAGTTCTTTCAGGAGCTGGCATGAGCCAGGAGAGCGGACTGAAGACATTTCGTGATATGGGAGGGTTCTGGGAACAATACAATGTTGAGGAGGTGGCCAGTCCACAGGCCTGGCGCTCGGATCCGGGGCTGGTTCTCCGTTTCTACAACGAAAGGCGGAAAGCCATGTGGGAAGCATTGCCCAACGCCGGACATACCGGCATCGCAGAACTGGAACAACTTTTCGATGTTCAAATTATCACCCAGAATGTGGATGACCTTCACGAACAGGCCGGAAGCACCAACGTACTCCATCTCCATGGTGAACTCCGGAAAGCCCGGAGCACTGCAGACTCCAGCCTGGTTTACACACTGGACCACTGGGAACTGAAAGAGGGTGACAACTGTGAACTTGGCAGTCAGCTGAGGCCCCATATCGTGTGGTTTGGAGAAGAGGTTTCCAATTTCTCCAGATCAATCCCAATCGTTCAGGATGCCGATATTTTTGTTATCATTGGAACATCGATGGTCGTCTATCCGGCAGCAAGCCTGGTAAATTACGTACGTCCAGGGGTGCCTGTGTTTGTGGTCGATCCGGGGGAGCCGTACATGGGTAACCGGCACGTTACTTTTATCCGGGAAAAGGCATCGGCAGGTGTACATCATCTAAAAAAGTTACTTTTAAAAATTATATCAGTAGATTCAAACAATAACCACGAGGAAAACAACTCCTCCAATAATTGACAAAATGAAGAGATCTTTACCCATCCTGATAGTCCTGCTTACAATGACCTTAAGCAGTTTGGCCCAACGTTTCGAGGGCGGTATTCTGGGCGGTTTTAACGGTACACAGGTGGAGGGCGACCTATACAAAGGTTACCATAAGCCGGGTATCCTGGCCGGAATTTTTGTGCAAACCGATCTGGCACCGGCTGTTTTCGCAGCTATGGAGTTTAAATACTCACAGAAGGGTGCCCGCAGCAAAATGAAAATTGTAAGAAACAACACAGAAAATCCTATGCCTTTTAACGATACCGGCGATCCCTCCATGCAAAAGTATATCATGAGGCTGGGATATGCTGAAATGCCGTTTTATGCGGGCTTTCGAACGAGCGAGTCCATCTCGGTGATCGGCGGGGTTTCTTTGGGGTATCTTCTGCATGCTGCTGAGTACGACGATTTCGGAATATTTCCGGAAGAAAGCCGTAAATCATTTAATGCGGTGGATGTGCAACCATTCGTTGGATTTCAATTCGATTTTCTTGACAACCTTAAACTCGACATGCGGCTGGCTTATTCTGTATTGCCCATCCGTGGAGAACCAATAGATTCCTATTACTGGATCAGCAGTCAGTTTAACAACGTGCTATCGATGGCC
>CAYMXK010000193.1:0-2838 GCA_964393915.1 uncultured Prolixibacteraceae bacterium | reverse complement strand
CTTTCAGCTCCCATGGCTGCTACCTTCGCGAGGTAGGCATCATTGTCCCTGAGTTCGATAATACGCTCACGAATAGGTGCGGTAAAGGAGATAATATCTTCGGCCAACTGCTTTTTCATGTCGCCATATCGAATGGAGCAATTGTTGTACTGCTCATCAAAAAATATCACTGTATCGGCACTTGAAACAATCTTCATTAACGTGAAAAGGTTTTCAATGGCCTCTGGTTTGGGTTGGTTCATCTGTGTCGGACCAGCATCGGTTACTGCACGCATTACTTTTTTCCGGATTTCTGCAGGCTCTTCGTACAAAAATATGCCATTCCCTTCAGATTTTCCCATCTTCCCGGAACCATCAAGACCAGGAACCTTGATCATGTCCTTGCCGTCGAATGTAAACGGTTTAGGCATCGGAAACACCTTATGGTTGTACATATGGTTAAAACGCTTGGCAAACTTCCGTGCCATTTCGAGGTTTTGCTCCTGATCTTTTCCAACGGGGACAAAATTGGCTTTGTGAATGATAATGTCGGCGGCCATCAGCACTGGATAGGTAAGCAGGCCGGCATTCACGTTGTCGGGCTGCATGCGCGCCTTGTCTTTGAAAGAGGTTGTCCTCTCCAGTTCTCCCAGGTAGGCATTCATATTCAGGAAAGCGTAAAGTTCAGAGACTTCGGGTACATCGCTCTGAATGAAAATAGTGGCAGCCTCCGGATCAATACCGCAGGCCAGATATTCGGCCAGCACATGCCTGACACCCGCCTGAAGGTTTTCGGGCGTAGGATGGGTAGTCAGGGAATGTATGTCAGCAATAAAAAAGTAGCAGTTGTAATCATACTGCATTTTCACAAAGCTCCGCACTGCACCAAAATAGTTGCCCAGGTGCAGGTTACCGGTTGGCCTGATACCGCTTACCACAGTTTTCTTCATATTGTATAAAATTTCTGATTTTCAGTGTGGCTGCAAAAGTAACCACCGGATTGAAATGTACAAAAGAAAAAAAATATTTTAACTTGTAACTATATCGCACTTTGACCGTCTTATCTCCAAAGCAGCGCATCAGCAGAATGACCATAAAGGAATACAACGAGGCCGTGGATCTTTACTCCGACAGACTATTCAGGTTTGTCGTGAAAAGTACAAAAGACCACTTTTTTTCTGAGGATATTGTTCAGGATAGCTACGAAAAGCTATGGAAGAACCACGAAAATGTAGATGGGGCGAAAGTGAAATCGTACCTGTTTACCACTGCCTACCATACCATGATAGACCGGCTCCGCAAGGAAAAACGGATGGTGCCAACCGAAGAGTTGCCAACGGGCGAAGAAGGCCCCTCTGGACAATATTCCGATCTGCGTGAAAGGCTCGACGAGGCAGTGCAGCGTCTTCCCGAAGTACAGCGAATGGTGCTGGTGCTGCGCGACTATGAAGGATATTCATACCAGGAAATCGGGCAGTTGTGCAGTCTGGGCGAATCGCAGGTAAAAGTATATATTTACCGTGCGAGGGTATTTTTGAAAAATTATATTGGGAAATTAGAGGTGTTGGTTTAGTTATGAAGATTACCCGTGAAAATTACGAATCGTTTTTTCTGGATTACCTCGAAGGTAACCTGAATGAACTTCTGGTGAATGAATTGAATGAATTCCTGCATCAGAATCCCGACCTTAAAGAGGAACTCCGGCTCTTTGAGGCCATATCCCTTCCATCGGAAGACATCAATTTCACCGGAAAGGAAAAACTTTTCCGCGCTCCATATGACAAAAATGAGATATTCGATAACCACTCGGTGGCCTTTATCGAAGGCGATCTGACTGAGGAAGAAATGACCTCGTATCTGGCCTATACCGAAACGCATCCCGACCGGAAAAAGGAACTGGCGCTTTTTAAGGAAACAAAACTAATTCCCGATGAATCGGTTACCTTCGGGAGCAAAAATAAGTTGTACAAGCCGCTGTCAATCCGCCGCTTATTAGTATGGTCGGTGCGCATTGCCGCAGTTCTGCTGATTTCCGTTGCCCTTTGGAATTTGTGGCCATCCGATTTATCAGAAATCTCCAGGCAACCTGTTGTGAGTGAGCTTCAGCCGGGCTATACCAGTCCGGACCCGTCCCCAGAAGCAATTAATCATCAGCAGGATAAGCCATTAGCTGACATACCCGCCGTTGTGAATAAAACAGTTGCTGAAGCAGACCCTACGGTTGAACCACCGGTTAAAATAATCACAACTGAAGTAGAACCTACGTTAATTGCCACATCTGAAAGAAGTGCCCTGGCACCTCCCGCCATGTTGCCTTTGAAAAAAGCAAGCATTGAGATATCTTCACATGAACCGCTTCTGGCCTCCGCGGCTTTTGAGGAAAAGACAGATATTTCCCCAGGTATGGAAGAAGATGTTTACCTCACCGACAGGCTGAAAGAAAAAGCAGGGCTCGAAGAGTTTTCGTTTGCCAGGTTGGTGCGTTCCGGGTTGCAGCTGGCTTCCGACGTATCCAATGACAGGGTTTCCTATGCCACCAACAGCGAAGGAAACGTTATAGCGCTGTCGCTCGATACCCGCCTGGTGGGCTTTCGCATACCCGTTGGCAGAAAATAAAAGTTCAGGGTTATGTAACTTTTGCCGGAATCACTTCGTCACACAGGCAGAAATTAAAATACAGAAACATGAAACGAATTACACTTTTATTGATTTGTTCGCTGATAGTGTCGTCAGCATACGCACAACAGGACACCACCGCTGTAAAGGTCTTAAAGAAAAATGTGGTGACCGTCACGGAGGATATGGATAAAACCCAGGTTAAAATCGGCGAAGACCGGGGTGTGGAGGTGATAACCAACC
>CAYMXK010000192.1:0-8821 GCA_964393915.1 uncultured Prolixibacteraceae bacterium | reverse complement strand
CTATAAATAATGAATTCAAGTAAAAAACTATTTCAATTTATATTCACATGAAAAACAGTAAAATTGCAAAGTTGTAGGCAGCAATCTGCTTACGTAAATATTTTAGTGCAAGGGAAATCTGATTATCCACTGTCCCTGGCGACAGGTTCATTTCCACAGCAATTTCCTTTGTGCTTTTTCCCTCCATGCGGCTTTTTCTAAATATGGCCCTTTGGCTTTCCGGCAACTTGTCAATCAGCTGGCCCACCTGGTCAATTGCCGCCTGGTATTCATATTGCTCTTCCGGATTGATTGACCTGACCTTCGTAACGCCAATTTTCTCCCTGTACTTTTCATGAATTTTCCTGTTTCTGAAAAGTCTGCACATGTTGTGATAGGCAATTGTAAAAAGGTAAGACTTTAGCGAAGATTTCTTTTTCAGGTTTTTACGGTTCTTCCAGATTTTCAGAAATACATCCTGAACCAGTTCTTCTGTCTCTTCTTTTGATTTCAAATAAGAAAAGGCAAATCCGAACAATCTGTCGCCATACTTTTTATAGACCAGATCAAAAGCTTCAAGGTCCCCATTTCGGAGACTTTCCATCAGCTGGTAGTCAGAAAAGTGTTCGTTTATAGCCATTTAAGAAAGATTATATTGCACTTTACAGGAAAATAAAGACACACAGCCTTTTCCGGCTTATAGGGAGAATAGTTATGAGGTAAGTTATTCATTCCGGTTTGTACTTACGCTTATTGGTTATTTCTTCAAAGTATTTTTAAATATTATCCTATACTGGTTAGCCTGTTTCTTATGCCAGATTTTATCAAGTAAAGACTATTATTTATTAAAATGACTTTCAAATGTATGAATAATATCAATTGATTGTATTTATTTGTTAATAAAAGATAAGAAAAACTTTCATTATCGAAGTGACTTTAAACATTCATAGTATGTTTATTATGAATATAAAAGAGGTAAAAAGTACTTTTAAATTGCCTTATTTTTGTTATAAAAATCATATTAACAATATAATTTTCTGAATCAATACAGCTATCCTCCACAACCAGACCATTACCAGCCCAGACCCGGTGTCCTCTTGCCTGATTTGCTAATGTCGCTCGGGTCAAATGCAGTGACTAACCGATTGCCACCATGTGAAAGTGCAATTTCTTTATTGAAATCGAGAAATACAAAAGGTTTTTCGAATTGTTATCGGTAACTTTGTTTTTAAAATTCCCATAGCGGCATGACTGTAAGTGGTTTATCCTTATTTAAGTAACACTTATTTTACTCATTTTAAAATAGTTATCAATATTTCCAACGAAGCATTGCATATGAAAATATTTATTAAAACATTATTCGTATCTATTTTTCTTTTACAGCTTTGTTCCTGTCAAAAAGAAAGGGCAAGACCTGCCAAACAAATTATTGGCAAATACAAAACGGTCTTTACTCAACCACCTGAAAGAATTCCTGTTCCCCGTTCAGTGGATGCACCCATGATGGGGAATGGATTTACCGGCGTGGCGATTTCAGGAGAACCGGAAAAACAGGTTTATTACCTTGCACGCAACGATTTTTGGCGTTTAAAATCTTCGTATAACCAGTCCTTTCCGGCTGTGCTTGGAAAAGTAGAAATTGATATCCCTGAATTAAAAAAGGCTTCTTACCGGATTGAGCAGGATTTGTATTCAGCAATAACCTGGTCAACATTTACGAAAGAAAACTGCGAAGTTCAATACAAAGCTTTTGTCTCTGCTACTGAGGATTTAATGGTTCTGGAAATTAGTCTTTCCGGAGAAGAAAAATTACAGGGTACTATAACCCTTCAGCTACCCGGCAAACAGGAATTTGTTGATAACCCTCCCCTCGATTTAATATTTCCAACAGTAACCGACAGTGGTAAATCGACCCATGGGGTTTATTTTATTAGTAGGGCATTCGAAGAGGATGTAGATATTCCAACCCGGGCAGCTTGCGCATTTAAAATTTTGGACAATGAATCAAACCGTTTCGAACTTTCTGAAGGTAACCCCGTAACCATAGCCTTTGCTTTTTCAAGTAATTTTAAAAGTGATGATTGTGTCCAGGATGTGATAGCCCGGGTGGCGAGATTAAACCGTAAAGAAATTGAAGAAATTGAATCTAAACATGAAGCCTGGTGGGCCGATTTCTGGTCGAAGTCGTACGTGGATATTAATGACAGTATTATTGAAAAACAATATTACCTTTCAAATTACAGTATGGCCAGCTTCAGCCGTGACAAGGACTTTCCTCCTTCCATTTTTGGGACATGTGTTACCAAAGAACGTCCGGCCTGGAGCGGTGATTATCATTTAAATTACAATCATTTTGCTCCTTATTACGGGCTGTTTTCTTCAAATCATGTTGAACAGGCTGTTCCTTGTAACATTTCGATCCTTGCTCAACAGAAGCGGGGGGAGTATTATTCAAAAAAAGTTTGTGGTATTGAAGGTGGAATTATGTTACCTGTGGGAGCTGGTCCACTTGGTATTGAAACTACACGTCGGAATAAATTAATGGAAGAACATCGCACCAATTATATTGAAAATGGAAATGTGGAAGATGAAGGACTGTTTTGGGGACAAAAAAGTAATTCAGCCTATAGTGTCGTTAATATGACACAACATTTCTATACAACTTACGACAGGAAATATACCGAAATGTATTATCCGTATATAAAAGGCGTCGCCACATTCTGGGAAAACTACCTGTCATGGGAAGACGGGCGCTATGTTATTTACAACGATGCCATTCATGAAGGTACAGTGGGTACAATGAATCCAATCCTGTCATTAGGGCTTGTTCGGCTTGTGATGCAAACGGCTATTGATATGAGCAAAGAACTGGATATGGATGCTGGCCGTACCGAGAAATGGCAACATATCATTGATAATTTGTCAGATTATAGCTACCAGGAACGTGATGGTAAAAAAGTATTTCGATATACCGAAAAAGGTATCGATTGGTGGAGAAATAATACGCTTGGCATCCAGCATATATATCCGGCAGGCCAGATAGGGTTGGAAAATGATCCTGAATTGTTACAGGTGGCCCGCAATACCATTGATGTTATGCAACGTTGGATAGACTTTAATGGTTCGAATAGTTTTTTCCCGGCTGCAGTCCGGGTAGGGTATAATCCGGATACGATCCTATCCCAATTGCACAACTATGTGAACAATACTTATCCCAATGGATTTCAATTGAACAACCCGCACGGGATCGAAAACTTTAGTACAATCCCCAATACCATTAACGAGATGTTGTGCATGGGGCATGGTGGAGTGTTACGTATATTTCCGGTGTGGCCCATGGATAAGGATGCCCGTTTTTATAACATCAGGACCCATGGGGCATTTTTGGTTTCGAGCGAACAGAAGAATGGACAGGTTATGTATGTGGATATAGTAAGCGAAAAAGGAAAAACCTGCACGGTAAAGAATCCGTGGCCGGGAAATAAAGTCCGTCTGATGCGCAATGGAAAGGAAAGTGAGATGCTGGAAGGAGAAGTTATTTCATTCCGGACATCAGAAAATGAATCAATAAAGTTAAGCTTGTAAAATATCTGGGTAATGAGATTAAAAATTCAGCCAATCATTTTACGGTTTAACCTGGCTGAATTTGGACAGATTGGAATAAGTAACCCGCGGCCGTATATATCAATTAAAACCTAAAACACCAGATTCCAGTTCAGTCAGAATACCGGCCTCCAGGCCATTCACCAATATTTTAGCTGATCTCATCCTGATTAAGTTGATTCATAAACGGACTTGTAAGCTGAACCTTAATATTAAGAACAGCCAGTATCTTGCGCAAAGTGTCAAGCTGAACGGTTTCCTTGCCTTTCTCAATATCGAATATAGCTGTTTTAACAACACCAGACATCTCTGCCAGTCGAAGCAGACTAAGTCCGGCCGCCTTGCTGTGCTTCTTAATTGCAGTTGCCAATACTTTTGCTTCTAACAATTATATTGAGAAGAAATAATTGGATATTGATCAGGTATTTCTATTTTTGTAAAGTATATAAGCCCAAAAATGTAAATCATTAATCTCAGATAATGTAAAATATAATGCTCTAAATTTGTAAACCAACAGTCTTATGGGATATGTCGCAAGAATAATCGAAGAAGAGATAAAAACCAAGCTGAATGCTTCGGGAGCGATTTTGATACGGGGGCCAAAGGCTTGTGGAAAGACAGAAACAGCTTTAAGGTTAGCTTCCAGTGTTCTCCGGGTTGACCAGGATGAGCAGGTACCCTACCTGATGGATGCTGATCCCAAACGGCTGCTTACTGGCCAGACACCCCGCCTGATTGACGAATGGCAGGAACAGCCCAAATTGTGGAACTACATACGACATGAAATAGACGCCCGCAAGTCAAAATCACAGTTTATTCTCACTGGTTCTTCTACTCCCAATGATAAAATCAGGCTACATTCCGGTGCAGGACGATTTACTACAGCCAATATGCGGACCTTGTCGTGGCAGGAACTTGGTTATTCAAACGGGCAAGCCAGTATGAAGCAGTTATTGGCCGGTAATAAAACAGAACTGTCTGACAAATCAATTACTTTGGAGACCATCGTTGAAAGAATCATTAAGGGTGGTTGGCCAGGTCTGTTGACATCCTCAACAGATGAAGCTTTACTGCTTAACCTGGCCTACATTGATTTAATTGCAGAAAGCGACATAAGCCGGATTTCCAAGGTCAAACGCGATCCGGTAAAAGTGAAGAATCTTTTTAGGTCTATAGCCAGGAATACGGCAACAATGGCAGGCAAGACTGCTATCATGAAGGATATAAATGAGAATGACAAGGGTGACATTACACGCCCTACTGTTTATGAATATCTCGATGCTTTGGAAAGGCTTATGATTATTGAAAACCAGCCGGCATGGAACACCCATATCCGCTCATCTGCATCGCTGCGAAAATCCCCGAAAGTCCATTTTGCGGATGTCTCCCTGGCGGTTGCGGCTCTGGGAGCCGATAAGGAATCGTTATTAAATGATGTGAAGTTTACAGGTTTTTTGTTTGAATCGCTGGTTACCCATAATCTGCGGGTTTACGCTCAGGCAAACGATGCATTCGTCTCTCATTATGCTGATTCCAATGGTCTGGAGATCGACTGTATTGTTCAAAAACGTAACGGAGATTGGGCTGCATTTGAAATAAAACTCGGCACAGGTAAGATTGATGAAGCCGCCTCAAACTTAAACAAATTAACAGCTATTCTCGATATTCAAAAAGTCAGACCGCCCAGGTCGATGTGTATTATCGTCGGAACAGGGATAAGTTTCACACGTCCGGATGGTATCCATGTTATTTCGCTTAATGATCTGGGTCAATAACCTGGAAACATCATCTCCAACAGCCACAAGCTGAGAAAAAAGGTCATTGCGGTCAATTTTCCCGAATTTTAACAGACCATCCAATTGATAACCTTCAGGAAGTAATCCTTCAAAAAAAGGAGGAAACGAATCAAACTCATAAACCGGTTGGGTTAATGGCATAGTCAGGGAAACAGGAGTTCCGGAATAGCCGTTGATGTACCCGAAGCGGAATTTTTTACCAAATTCCAGTTCAGTCAGAATACCGGCCTCCAGGCCATTCACCAATATTTTAGCTGATCTCATCCTGATTAAGTTGATTCATAAACGGACTTGTAAGCTGAACCTTAATATTAAGAACAGCCAGTATCTTGCGCAAAGTGTCAAGCTGAACGGTTTCCTTGCCTTTCTCAATATCGAATACAACTGTTTTGCCAACACCAGACATCTCTGCCAGCCGAAGCTGACTAAGTCCGGCCGCCTTGCGGTGCTTCTTAATTACAGTTGCCAAAACTTTAGATTCCAACATGATTATATTGCTAAAGCAGTAAAATTACAACATCTATTAACGACAAACAATCTTTTTTGATAAAATTACTGTTATAAGAGTAATTTTATTAGTCCTGTTCTGATATTAGAAAAAACTATTAATCTTTGCGTTCATTGCGGTTTCTCCTTGCGTCCATTGCGGTTAAGAAGATTTAAACCGTTTATTGCGGTTTCTCCTTGCGGTAATAATTTTTAACCGCAAGGTTCGCAAAGGCCTACGCAAAGGTCGCTATTAGTTTACTAAACTTTTACTCCGTTTTAATTTACTGTATTTCTTTGTGGTCCTTTGTGTCTCCTTTGTGGCCCTTTGTGGTTACAAATACCACGAGGTCTCGCAGAGTTTTCTTTGCGTTCATTGCGGTTTCTCCTTACGTCCTTGCGGTTAAGATTTAAATCGCTGTTTTAAAATCCGGATTGCGGCTATACGCTTTTTAGTTATCTTTGACGTGTGAAGTCAAGAACAAAAGATATAAGTAAAAGGATTAGGGATTATATAAATATGGTTGACGCAACTGCGGAAGTTATTTTATATGGTTCACGTGCCCGTGGGGATGAACGGGAGTATTCTGACTGGGACATCCTTATTCTTACCGATTACCCGGCAGACCTTGCCATTGAAGGAAAGTTCAGAGACAAACTTTATGACCTTGAACTGGAAACCGGAGAATCGTTTTCTGTTTTTGCCTATTCGAAAAATGATTGGTACACCAGGCAAAAATCAACCCCGTTTTTCGCTAATGTAACCCAGGAGGGCGTGTTGATATGAAGGATAACGAACGGCTCGAATATATAAAATTCCGTATTGATTCTGCTTACGAAACGCATCGGGCCGCAATCCTTTTGTTTGAAAACGGCTTCTGGAATTCGAGTGTAAACAGACTTTATTATTCAGTGTTTTATGCGGTCAATGCGCTCTTGGTATTGAATGAAATACAACCCAAAACACATTCTACCGTAAACAACCAGTTTTCCCAACATTTTGTAAAGACCGGGATATTTGAACCACGTTTCGGGCGCTTGTTGAATACCTTATATGATTGGAGGCAAAGGGGGGATTATGAGAGTTTGTTCCTTTATGACAAAGAATCGGTTGAACCGCTTCTCGAATCCTGCCTGGACATGATAAAACAAATTGAAGTTGAAATAAACAAGAACCTATAAGCATAATTGGCAGCACAAGTTTAGGTCAACCCCACAAAGCTCCACTTCATTATCAATTCGCACCGATCTACCTTTTACCAGCTTAGCTGTGAGCTGAATTGCTCGGATGCCGAAAGGCTGCCTTGGCTCTGGACAATCGATGCCGACAAAGCGCACCCGGATTTGCTATTTTCCACCAGGACAGTGATCGCGTCGTCGTCGGAAACCCTGATCTCCTTGGCGATGTTAAGGGTGAGGGCCAGAGGACTATAATTACGCACTCTCGTCCAATCGAAGCTCCTCAAACTTATTACCATAACGGTTTTATATCTTCGTGCTTCTTTCGTCATTCATTAACTACAGTGTTTAATAGTTCCTCCCTCAAGTCAGCAAGTGTCTTATATTCATTGTTTTTCCAGGATGTCCATCCGTTGACTGTTTTCCTATCACTACCTGCGTCCTGAATTCCAACAAGTGCGGCATAGGAAGGACTACTAAATTGTTGACCTAAAACTTCTAATGAGCCATCTTCTAAAACAGTCGCTTCATATCTTTTCTGGAGTCCATTTCTTGGTTTGTAAATCATAGTTAGTCTGCCACCAACTGTCAGCAAATTAGCTTTCACCAGGTCTATTAATTGAACGTCATATTGTGCTATTTCGGTGTTTGCTTTTTGTGGTTTGCTTTCTTCCTCTGTGTCGAGTTCAGGTCTGAATTCTTCAGGAAATTCAAATACAATATTGGCCGGATTATTGAATTCTACAAACTTACTAACCACCCAAAGTTTTACATTGTATTTTAGTGTTCGGGCCCAGTCACGAAGATCATTTGTAACTCCGTCAATTGGAACGCCAATGACTGGATCTGTTTCAAGAATGTCGCCAACAACTTGTCTGACATTAATTGCTGCAATATTTAGGTCTTCAAATTTTTCTTTCGTGTATAGGTCAGCTTGATACTGTTCAACGGCGAGGTCAACAATTATCCGTTTAGTAATTGACTGTTGAGAAGCCAAAATTTGCTTTGTCACCTGTGGGGCAATATGGTTCCAAACACTATGGTGCATTAATTCGGCTTCCACTAAATACCATTTTCTCTTTCCGATGTCAATTGCAAATCCGTCTGGAATTGTCCCCACACCGTCAGCAGTTTTAATTTTCGCTTTTGGCAAGTAAAATGAAGTCGGACCGAAAAGATATTCGTAATTTTCAACGATTACTTGCTCCAACTCCGCTTCGCTGTCGAACGGTGACTTTATAAATTTTGTGTCTTTAAATATTAGCATTTTTCTGACTGTTCTTAAGTTTTTATTAGCGTTTCGTTAATTTATTGGATTTCCATAAATATCTTTCACGACTGTATTCGTATTACCAAATATATCATTTTGACCTGTAGTTGATATTCCTTCTTTATTACCATACAAGTCTTTGATTGTTGTAATTGTATTTCCAAAGAAGTCTGTTTGTCCTGTGGTTGAAGTTGTTCTTTGTAGCTGATAGTTGATATTCGGGTTGTATTCAAAACAAATTATAACAACAGGGGCTTGGTTGTGCTCGGCATGAGAAGGATTTATTTGAGGTTTATAGTTCAAGGGATGCATCATTTCGGTGTCAAATATAGAAATAATTTTAAGAGATGAATCCCTGGCAAAAATATTTATAACGTGTGGATTTATGTCTATAATTTCCGGGATTGGTAATTTTCGGACAATTCAATTTATGAAAAAAAGGATCAAATTGTCTTTCAACAACTTAACCCTTTTCACTGTCGGGGTACCAGGATTCGAACCTGGGACC
>CAYMXK010000191.1:0-8835 GCA_964393915.1 uncultured Prolixibacteraceae bacterium | reverse complement strand
AGTCCCAGATTGTTTTCAGTCTGTTCCCAGCCGGAAATCTGTTCCCACGGCCATTCCCCCTCACGACCGATGTATCCGATCAGAAACTCCAGCGCTTTTTGCAGTGATCCCCCATTGGGATTGGTGTAGTTAAAAATGTCGACTCCAGTTTTTAGCCCGGTCTCGCCTGCGTCAAAAAAGTTGGCCAGGTTGGAAACTGAGTAACCAAATGCTCTTGTCCTGATAAGCTCGTGTGGCTGTCTGCCATCGGCGCTGATCATTTTATCAATCCGCGCGGCAGGCATTGCAGATACTTTCCGGCTGACATATTCATCATCACCCAGGAACCGGGCGATGCTTGTTACCTGCACATCATAGGCTACTGAATGGTTATTGGGATAAACATCCTCGTCCTTTCCATGCTGGCTGGTGGTGAGCCATTCGAAAAAGGCGGCAAACCACAATTTAATTTCTTCTTCCTCCGCATTTTTGAGGGCGCCTGAGGACTCCAGCAGGAGAATGGCATCGGTCAGTGTGCCGAGGGACCTGGTGTCAATTATCCCTATCCCGCGCCCTGTAGTTCGTCCGGGGATGGCTTGTCCATATTCCAGATGCGGGTTCATTAAGGTCTCCGGATCGAGGAACCAGACCCTGAGGAGATCTGCTGCCTTGTGTGCGTACTCCTTTTTGCCTGAGAAATACCAGGCCAGTGACAGGGAACGTACATCTTCTATCAATCCGCGCAGCTGGTCTTTGTCAATACCGCTTTCGGGATTCACCACCCCGTCGCGGCGGATATATGGCAGTCCGTCAGGTTTCACCGGGTCGGGCCACCAGTCGGGCCCCATGCTCATATAGTCGTTTTTTGTACCTCCGGGAGGGACGATGCTTTTGTAGGTGACGGAATATGGTCCACGCTGAAGAGCCTCGTCTGCTGTTTGGATCACCTCCTTCAAGGCCGGGCGGTATTCTGAATTCCCCCGTTTCAGCTTCTTTTTCACCTCGTGCATGTGGTTGAAATCCCACATTGCAAAATGCTTTTTATCAAGTGGCTGACTGCATCCGGCCAAAAACAGGATAAAAATGAACCATGTCAATATTTTCCGTACTGTCATTTCAAAGTTTTTAAATGGTGAAGGCAAATTTAAGCGATTGAATTGAATAATTATCTGATGGCAACTTTACCTGAGCAGATATTTTTGATAATTTTGAGCAGGCTGAGGCAGGAGGGAGAGATTGCTGAAGGTAACGGACAGCCAGATCATCCGAAAAACTTTTTTATGGAACTTAGGGTATTGATACGTAATGTTCTCTCTCTGGCCAAGGCTAAAAAGGATGGATTGCATGTTAAGCACATCGCCAGAATCATTATCAATGAAAGCAGGACCCTGTTTTCTGATGAATCTGAGTTTAATTTCGATGAGATCAAAAGAAAAGTCAATGCCATTCTATTACAGGATATCAGAAAGAAGAACAGCGAATTTAAGCGGGTAAAGAATCCAAAGACTAAAAAATACCGCAAAGGGGTTTATAAAATAAAAATCAGAAGGGTACATTCAAGTATTTGATATAGTAAAGGACGATTAAAATCCTTTTCCCTACGAAAGCGCAAGTGTCTGAATCCATGGTTTCACCAATGACTACAAATGTCAATTTCTATTTTAAATTGCCAATTAATGACAAATTCGCTCTCTTTATTGATTTGCCCTGAACCTTTTCATTACATCCCTCCAGTTGGTGAAAACAATGTCGTTTTCTTTGAAGTATTCAAGCACCACCGGATCGGCAAACAATTCAGCCTCCCAAACCCTTTGCTGCCATGACCCTGTAATTGACTTCAGGTTTTCAGAATAAACCGATGGGTGAAAAATGATCTCGGTAAGTCCGGCCTCAAGTGAACTCACAAGTTGAAGGAAATTGGTCCTTTTTTCTTCGTAGGTCTTGCCGTTGGGTACGCTTCCGAAATAATCGAGCTTGGGTAGTGAATAGCTGTCCACCATGGCAATAACTTCATCGGTAATGGGATAGCCTGTATCCTTGAAATGTTTGGCGACCACGGGATTGGAAACATCTATGGCATTGGCAGGAATCTGATATTTTTCGGCTGTTTCGAGAAAAACCTTCACAAATTCGGGGGAGCCATAGAGTGTGCCCATATGTGTGTCAATATGGGTGGGTTGGTAGCCCATGGCAATCATTTTATCGATTTGTGCGGTGATTTCAGTTCTTACCTCTTCGGGAGATGCGTTCATTACCACCTGCTTTACGCTGTGCCACATCTTTTTGTCAGGGTCCAGCAATCCGGGAACTTTTGCCGGATCTGAGAGTGTTCCCCAGCGGTAGTTTTTCCATTCGCTGGTCAGGGTGAGGTGCACGCCGAGATCGGATGCCGGGTTGTTTTTGGCCCACTCTACCATTTCTTCGGCATAAGGGCAGGGCATCATCACAGCGGCAGATTGGAGGTACCCGTTGCTGATATAGAATTTCGTAGCTTCGTTGGCTTCTTCACACATACCTGCATCATCGATGTGCAGCAGCAGTACCTTTTTTCCTTTGGGAAACCCGAGTTTTTCGGCATTGGTAATTTTGCCGGGGGAGTCAACGGATGATGACCCCGTCCCTGATTTGCTTTGTGCTGTCAGATATGTTACGGTAACGAAAATGACGGCTATCCCCATCAATATGCCGGATAACCAGCTAATCGAAAATAGGGTGGATGGTTTTTTAGAAAATCGTTTCATCTCTCAGAATTTATGTGATTTTGACCTGATCATTAAATAACTATAAGGCAAATAAACGAAATTTATTGTGTACAAACTTCTTTAATATTCTTTAAAACTTATGGTTTATTCACTTTCGGTGCGCTCCTTTCAGCTCAGCCAAATGAGCAGAAAGATGGTTGTTGCAGAAATCAGGCCGAGATGTAGTCTCCAGTCGCTCCATCCTTCAAAAGGGGCTGTCTTTTTACTGTAATTAATGGTTGTCATCTCAAGCTTTGCGGGATCTGTTTTCTCAGTGAACATCGAAACGCCGAATAAGACGGCAGTGATCAGTATCTCTGCATAGAGTCCGCGGTAGCCAAAATTGAGGGTCAGTTTATGGTGCAGGAAGGGAAAAATTTCCTTGCCGGCTTCGGGCCCGATCAGTTGGTCGACCACAAAGACGGTGGCGATAATTACCCCCACCACCACGGATACTGCGGCCCCTTTCAGGGTGACCCTTTTGGAAACTATGCCAAAGAATATGGCAGGGAATACCGGAATGACGAGGTATGCGGTGATGGTCTGCAGATATTTATATAGTCCTTCCTCGTTCTTGTAGACGAGCCAGGTTGCCCCGATGCCCAGCAGGGTAACAATTACTATGATAAACCGTCCGTAAGTGACCTGTCTCTTTTCATTCAGATGAGGTTTGTATTCGAGGATGAAATCGCGCACCACGAGAGTGGATACAGAGTTGAGTACAGCGATCAGGGAAGTTATGAGGGCTGCCATAAGGGACGCCAGCAATAATCCACGCAAGCCTGATGGCATTAGTTTATTGAGCAGGAGTACGAAGGTTTGCTTGGTGGCTTCCCCTTCGAGTTCTCCGGGGAACAGGGCATAAGCGATCACCCCGGGGAGGGCAAACAGGAAAACAGGCCACAGTTTCAGGAAAGCGGCGAACATGGCACCCCAGCGGGCCTGCTTCAGGTTGGGGGCTGCCAGGGTGCGCTGCACATTGACCTGGTCGATTCCCCAGTAGAAAATACCCGCGTAAAATGCGGTAGCCAGTATTCCCCAGAAGGGATAAACAGGATCGTCATACGGTTTGGCGATGCTCATCATATCCGGCACTTTCTCCATCAGACTGCTCCATCCGCCCACCTTGTCCAATCCGATAAACAACATCACGGCCGACCCGAAAATCATTATAACCACCTGTATTACATCCGTATAGGCTACGGCGGTGAACCCTCCGATAATGGTAAAAATGCTCACTGCGATGCCAATATAGATTACCGTTGTCATGACATTCCATCCGAGGATGCTGTTCAGAACCAGCGCTCCGGCAAAGAGGGTGAAGGCCAGTTTGGTCATTACGCTGATTACCAGCATCAGACCTGAAAAGAAGGTCCGGGCTTTCCGGTTGTAACGTATTTCAAGAAATTCAGGGATGGTGTAAATCCTGTTCTTCATGTAATAGGGGAAGAGAATGGCACAGGCAAATCCCAGGGTGATGGCTGTTGTAAGCTCCACCAAACCGGCTGAGAGACCATACCTGTAGGAATCACCCGAAAGGCCTACGAGGTGCTCTGCCCCTATGTTGGTGGCGAAAAGCGATGCCCCGATAACAGGCCATTTAATTGTTCTTCCTCCGAGGAAAAAGTTGGAGCTGCTCTGGCCGGCCTTCCTGCGGTAGGCCATGTACAAGCCAAATGAGAGGCTGACAACCATCACAATTGTCAGCACAATCCAGTCGAAAAGCGTTAGCGTCAGGTTCATTGTTTATATTTAGTTTATGACGGGAAACACACTGATAAGTTGCTGCTCTATGCACCGGTCTCATCCAGGTGCGGCAGGTGGTCAGCCTGCGGCAAGCCTGTTGAGCCGTTCAATGCTTTGGATCATCGATCTTACGGTATGGTAATTGATTTTCCAGGAATGTCCCATGTGGGTCCATATGGGATCACCGCGTCTGGAAAGCAGCGGGTACCATTCACCAACCCCCTTGTTGATCACCTTGTCGAATACAAAGCGGTGGACATTCTTATAGGCTTCCCAGAATTTGGGTTCGTTAAAGAGCAAAACACCATCCAGCAAGCCGATCAGCACTTCGGCCTGTTGCCAGAATTCCTTCTCCTTGTCGTACACCCCGCCGGAATGTGGTCCTTCCACATATACGCCTCCGTATTCGTAATCAATCCCGTTATCAACCGTATGGTCATAAATGGTTTTGAAAAGGCCGGAATAGTCGTCTGTACTGGCCTTTAATATCTGCAGGGCGCGAAGCAGCAGCCAGCCAAATTCGGCATTGTGCCCGTAGCAGGTATTGTCGGTGGCGTTTCCTTTTTGACCCTCTTCAGAAAAACGGTCCCAGCCCCAGATGATATCGAACTTAATCTGTGGGGCAACCGACCAGTCTTTATAAAACTGAGGGATACCTGTTTTGTAAACCGGATGGATGATGCGTTTGACGAGCAGGTCGATATCCTCCAGCAATTTTCTGCGGTGAACCTCTTTGCCTGTGCATTCATAGAGGGTGGTGAAGGCTTCCATCAGGTGCATGTGCACATCGAGGGTTTTGCGGTCACCGCCCTGACTGCCAGGTCCGCAGAGCGTCCAGTCCCGGTGGAACATTTCCCAATATCCTCCATACATCGAATCAACGCAGTATTTCTGCAGCAGGTCAAACACTTTTTCAGCATATTCGACTCCCTGCGGGTCGCCGGTGGCAAGGGTGTATTCGCTGAGGGAATAGATGGCAAAGCTATGGCCGTAAATGACCTTCCGGTCAATTTTTACATTACCCTTGCGGTCCATCATCCAGAAAAAACCGCCGTGCAGCTTGTCCCACATTTTGTTGATAATAAAATCAGCACCATGTCTGGCAAGGTCTGCATAAGCCCCGTTTCCGTAACCTGCCCGGTGGGCCGACGAGATGGTATAGAGGCAGCGGGTTTGTGCGATCAGCGATTTTTCATCTTCTCCCGTATCGTGGCCATCTTTGTCGAAATGGGTATTATATCCTCCGTTGACCTCATCTTTCATTCGCGTGGTCCAGAAGGGCAACAATTCGCTCTCCAGGTGTTTCAGGGCTTCGTCCCTGAGTTCAATAATTTCATATTTGTTCATGGTATCTTTAGTTGAGTTTTAAACGACGGCGTATGGTAAATCTGTTCAGTCTGTAAGTTCATGACAAAGGGCGAGCAGGAAATTGCGGTTGTCGGCGGTCAGGTAGTGCATTGTCCCTCCCATGCGGTGGAAGGTTTTGCAGTACCTGAGGTAGTAGGCCGGATGATCCTGGGGGGGCTCGCCGTCTTTGTTCCAGTCCCACTCTGATTTTGCGAGGTCTACCACCAGGATATAATGGTTATCGACATGCCGGTTGTTCTGGATTTCGATGTTCTGAACCATCGACAAGGCTTTTTCGAAGATCATGGGTGACATGACCGCAGAACCAACCGACAAATAAACACCATGGTCGATATTGGCAACGCTGCCGGTAAAGGTAAGGAAGTCGCCCAGGGCGGTTCTTCCCAGGGCTGCACCATGGTTCATCGGGTGGGTGTAAATAATGTCGTGCCCGATCATGGGATGTCCCGTAAACGGAATTCCCAGCTCATAGGCTCTGGATTGTGCAGAATATTTTTTGAATGGGTGAGGGATGGCTAAAAAGCCAGGCTGAAGGTTAAAAAGCTGAATAACCGAGGCCAGGTCGAGGGAGGCTGCAGCCTGCTCAGGATTGGTTCTTGCCTCCCGGATTGCGTTATCATACAACATTTCAGGATCCGGTATATGCAGGCCCTCCTGTGAGATCATCCTGCCGACCGACTCGCCGTAACCCAGTCCCTCATAGGCGCCCACCACCAGGGCAAGGTTAATGTAAAAGCCGGTTTCTTCCCATATGCCAAATTGCCCAAGCTGCACATTTTCACGCACATCTTCACTCGATTGGCCCTGAAATGCAAATTCCCAGTCGTGAATTATTCCGGCTCCGTTGGCAGCAAGGTGGGTTAGCCAGCCCCCCTCCATCAGGGCGATCAATACAGGCGCCATGCCATTTTTTATGGTATGGGCCCCAAATGAGAGAATAATAGACTTGCCTTTTGACCGAGCCATCCTGATCCTGTCTGCAGTTTCGGAAACAAGTTTCAACCCGTTGTTTGATAGTTCGCCGGGTTTTTGTGATGGCTTTACGTGGTCTTTTTCGATGAAGACTTTGTTCTTTCGCTCTGCAAGGCTTTTTATGTGCAGGTTGTTCCGGTCGAATTTAGGATAGGACATGGCTCTGTTTTATATTCAGTAAACTAAGCAATTGGGGCAATTGCGAAAAATCTGGAACCACAATATCCGCACCAGCCTTGATGAGCCGGGTGCGTTTGCTCTCATTCAGTCCGTAGCGCTTGATTTCATTGCTGGCAACCCCGATCGTGATCCCGTTTCTCTTATGGGTCTCCCTGATTTCGACCGGGCCATCGCCGAATGCAGCCACTCGTCCCGTTTGTGAATCACCGATCGTGTCGAGGATCCTGTCGAGTACAATCTTTTTCGCTTCCTTGGTGACGTCTCCCACTGCACCATATATGCGACCTTCAAAAAGGTGGTCATATCCGAGGATGTTGGCTTCCTTTTTAAGGTCTTCTTCATCGGTTCCGCTGGCGAGGTAGAGTTTTACTCCGGCGTTATACAACGCGTGGAGCAGGGGAACTGCATTTTTCAGGGTGAAATCTTCCAGGGAAAGCTCCCCGTGGAGCAGCTTTTTTTCCCTTTCTTTAACCATTCGCAACAGCTCATTGTTGTAGATTTTTTTATAACCAAATTCGTCGAGCATCTCCTCTTCGGGTACGCAACCGAATTCCCTGATCAGTTCGAGTAACCCTTTCATCTGAACCAGCGTTTGTATGCCGGTGGTTTTGTCGATAAACTCCTGCACCCTCGATTGCACCTTGTGGTACATGGCTTCATCGGCATCCTGGTATCTGTTTCCCAGAATGGCCTTCATCATCATCGGGGCCATAATCAGCTCCCAGCCCTCCCGAAGTGTGGAAATTGTACCGTCGTGGTCGAATATGGCGTGACTGATCTCAGGCTTATGAGGCCATTGGTTGATTATTTCTATCTCCGTGTTTTTATAATGGATGGCCTGCCTGATGTCATCTGCCAATTCGGGAGAATAGATATAGTCAGGGTCACTGCCCAGCATCCTGATCTCTTCTGGTGTGGCAGTACCCGTCTGGAAGAGTTTCTGAATGGTGACTCCGGCGACAAATGAACCGATTTCGGCGGCTGTGCCAATGGGATAGCCCGCTGCCAGGGTGGATGCCACCCCGGCCAGATAGCTGTCTCCGGCACCAACTGAGTCGATTCTTGAGATGATCATCAGGCCAAAAATTTCTGATACTCCGGTATCATCAATATACACCGATCCCCTTCTTCCCCGTGTAATGAAAATTGGTTTTCTGTATTTGTTGTAAAGAATGGTGGCAGCCTTTATGGCTTCTGAGCGGAGCACGATCTCACCGCGGTCTTTTTTGAATCCGCACAGCCTTACTGCCTCCGAGCAATTCATCTTCCGGAAGGCTCCGTTGTATTCGTCACCGTAATTCCGGCTGTCGGCAATAAAGATTTTGTCAGGAAACTTCGCGATCACCCCCACCAGCTTTTTTCTGAAGTATTCCGTGTGTATCCCTGATAATACCTGCTGGTTGATGATGACCAGGTCGGTATCCTCCACCTCCTTTTCGAGGTTGCTGATCAGTTGATCTGCAGTAGATTCGGACAGTTTGTTGAAATTTCCGAAATCTATCCGGTTTTGTTCCTGGTTGGCTATGTAGGGTTTTGAATAGACATGGGTCGACCATTGCTGATGCTGTACGAGCAGATTATCGCAGTTGATACCGGCTTTTTTCATCAGGTCGAGCATTTCGTTACCGAAAGGATCGGGTCCGATCACCCCGAATGCCCGGATGTTCTGAACACCCATCGCCGCCAGGTTGTTGGTAACGTTTCCGGCTCCTCCGAGGGAATATTTCTGGGATCGCACAGGGCGGGTCATTTGCCCTGTTTCGATGGATACCTCACTCTGCGATTCGTCGATAAACCAATAGGCATCGAGGCAAAAATCACCCACCACACTGATTTTTACTTTTTGGAT
>CAYMXK010000190.1:284-8847 GCA_964393915.1 uncultured Prolixibacteraceae bacterium | reverse complement strand
GTGCTACCATAATGCCGGTGCTCTGCACCTCAAATGCTTTTGGTGCTCTACAAATGTTCCGATGCGCTACAAATATTTTGGTGCTCTGCACCGGGATGGTTTTCTTGTGGTATTAGGTGCTGCCGTAATTTTGGTGTGGTATAATTATATCGGTACGCTGCACCTAGTCAGATATAATTCATTATGGCCGAGATAACCAATATTATGAAGGCCAGTCCTACCGACAGCATGCCAGCTGAAAGCTGCACCTTTTTGATCCTTTCCAGTTCAGGAGAGGGCCCTCTTGGAGCTATCTTTTGAAGCCCGGGGATTATATATTCAAAATTTATAATTGCCAGCAAGGCTAAAACAGCAACAAATACGTGCTTGATAAACATGGCAATTTGCCAGCTGTTGCTGAAATTGATTATGCTTACGTAATAAGGACTTACTATTTTGAGCGGAATGCCAGTTATGAAGAGTACTGCCAGAGAAATGTAAACTATGATCCGCGATTTTTTCATGAAAAGCTTCATGAACGGCGCAGCCACAGGAGGCGCCAATGTTTTTTGAACGGTGCCCCGCAGAACGGCAAAGCTTACGAACAGGGTGCCAAACCAGGTTACCGTGGCCAGCAAATGCAGAAAATCGAGAAATGATTTTACATAAATATTATCCATAACGATTGATAATTAAGGTTTAAAATATTGCGCCATGACATTAATCCAATCTTCGCCTGCAGCGTCAATAAATGCAAAAATGCAATAAAATTTCTATTTAGTGCATTTTTTTCAAACCTTAAATTCCATTCAGGGGATATTGTCTATTTCACTTATTTGATATTCATTTTATCTACTTGAAGAAAAATGGGTGCGCAAAATAGAAATCCACTTTCAGTTTTTGGAAATTATCATGCTTTCCACGGTCGGAAAATTTTAGAGAGCGAGAATTCCTCCTGGTTTTTGATGTGGGATGAACGCTGAAGAAACGATAAAAATGTAAGTTCGTAAAAAAATCAATAACCAGAAAGCCGTCTTCTATAACACTTTCAGTGAGTAAAAGCGTTATGGCAAATCATCTTTTTGAGCCTTCAACTCCCTGTCGTTGTGCCTTTTTATTACATAGGTTATCAATAGAGCACCCAGGGCCGGCAATAAAATGAAGGTTATAAAACTTATAATAATAATAGATAGTAAATTGCAATCAGTCCCCATTTTGTAAATCCCCCTCTTTAATGAATATTGCCAGATTTTGTCTGAAAGTGTAAAGTTATTAATATTTAGAATAATTATTAATTGTATTGGATTTTTTTTTGTTTCACACCTGTTTTTTTCAAAGTGTCAGTTTTCCAGCCAGTTGATAAAAAAAAAAATGAAACTATAAGACCTGCAAGCCATAGTCAATTCAAAAAAAAACCTATTTTTACATGATCTCACCCTGATGTTTGATTTTTTTTTAAAACTGTGGGTGCAGCAAAAAACCTGTTTTTAGTAGGATTACCTGGTTGAAATTATCGGAACATGAACCATAGCATCCTTTATTCCCAGTTACTGGAGCTTTTAGAGAAGGGCGTTCCCTGTGTCCTGGCCACCGTGGCGCAGACAAAGGGGTCGGCGCCACAACAGCCTGGTTCATCTGCCATCATCTGCAGGGAAGGCCTTTATTCTGGTACCATTGGTGGCGGAGCCGTCGAAAACCTGGTGTTGCAAAAAGCGAAAGAATGCTTCCTCTCCGGTGATTCGGGGTACGAAAGATACGACCTGTACCATGACATCCATCTGGATGATGGCCCTATTTGCGGTGGTCAAATGGAGATCCTGATTGACGCCGCTCCTCCGATTAACCTGCATGCTTTCAAAGAACTTGCGGACTCAGTGAAAAATGGCCGGCGGGGATGGCTCGTAACTACCCTTACCCCGGAATCGGGGGAGAAAGTGCAGATCTCCCGCAGGTGGATCTCCGGTGAAGCCGGTTTTCAGCCACCGGGCGGTGTAATCGGTCAACCAGTTCCATCTGAGACCGGACAAAGCGCCGAAAGGTTCCTGAATTTTCCCGGAACCGAAGTGGATCATCCCCGGTCGTGCTGTCTGGTGGAGCTTGTATCGCCTCCTCCACATCTCTTTATCGCAGGTGCCGGCCACATCGGGAAAGCACTTACCCATCTGGGGCGCTGGCTGGGGTTTGAAGTCACCGTCTGGGACGACCGCACCGACCTGGCTGATATAGCCCTTTTGCCCGATGCATCGCGTGTCCTGACCGGAAGCTTTAAAGAGACGCTGGACAACATCCGGATAGACCGCGATACCTATATGGTACTCGTCACCCGCGGCCATGCCAGCGATGCCCTGGTCCTTAAGGAGGTAATCCGTTCGGAGGCTGCTTACATAGGAATGATCGGCAGCCGCCGGAAAACTGCCCAGATGAAGGCGTTTTTTCTCGAAAAAAGATGGGCTACAGATGATGAGTGGAGCCGGATCCACGCACCGGTTGGCATAGACATCGGCTCTGAAACGGTCAGCGAAATTGCCGTTAGTATTGCAGCGGAGCTGATCAAAGTACGAAACCGCAAAACGAAACAGCATGGGTAATATCCGGGCAATCATACTGGCGGCAGGCGAATCCAAAAGGATGGGGGCGCCCAAGATGCTTCTTCCCTACAAGGGCAAAAGTGTTATCGAGCAGGTGGTTTCCAGGGTTTTCAGTGTGCTGCCGGGCAACATCACCGTGGTGTTGGGTGCCAATAGCCAGGCTGTCAGGCAGGTCCTGGGAAATTACCCCGTTGATTTCTGCATAAATGAGAAATTTACCGAAGGAATGTTTTCCTCCGTTCTCTGCGGCCTGGCACAAGCGCCTCCACAAACTGAGGCCGTGATGTTGTTCCTGGGCGATCAGCCTGAGGTGGAGATTTCTGTGATACAGGCGGTTATTGATGCCTGGGTCCGGGGCTCACATGGAATTGTTGTACCGTCCGCAGAAGGAAAAAGAGGTCACCCCCTGCTGTTTGCAGCAAAATATATCCCCGAAATCACGACATTTGATCCGGCTGAGGGCATGAAAGCCCTGCGCCGGCGGTTTCCGGACGATGTTGCAGAGGTGGCGGTGGAAAACAAAAGCATCCTGACAGATCTGGATACACCTGAAGATTATGAACTAGCAATTAATACCGTATAATTATGGAAGAAAAAGTCAGCTTCGAACTGAACGGAAAACAAGTGGAAGTTCCGCTCGTACAAGATCAGTCGTTATTATGGGTTTTGCGAACCCGGTTTAATCTCACCGGGACCAAGTATGGTTGCGGACTGGGATACTGCGGATCATGCACCGTGCTGATGAACGGCGAACCGGTGCAGGCCTGTGCCATCTACATGGATATTGTCGACGGCCAGAAAATCGTCACCATCGAGGGATTGGCCGAAGGGGAGAAACTGCACCCTGTACAGCAGGCGTTTGTGGATAATGACGCGCTGCAGTGCGGATATTGCACCCCGGGCATGATAATGAATGCGGTGGGATTGCTTCACCGTATCCCTAACCCCAGCCGGGAGGAGATCATCTCAGGCATGGAGGGCAACCTCTGCCGGTGTGGTGCGCACAACAGGATTATTGATGCCATTGAGGCTGCTTCAAAAGTAATGACCAAATAACGTTGAGCTATGAACGCAAATGAACTTGAAAAATACAAACCCCGCGAAGATGCGAATGATGCCGTGGGAAGAAGAAATTTCCTGAAGCGCCTGGGTGGCGGACTTATCATTGTTTTCGGGGCGGGTGACTTTTCCCTGCTTAACGCTGCTGAAGACCTGAGCGAGGTCGATTTTCCGGAGTTTAACGGATACCTGAGAATCAGGGAGGATGGTTTTGTTGACTGCTTCACAGGCAAGATTGAAATGGGGCAGGGGATCAATACCTCCCTTCCCCAGGCTTTGGCCGAAGAGCTGGAGGTGGATGTCTTTAAGGTGAACATGGTCATGGGCGATACGCTGCTGTGCCCATTCGATGCAGGCACCTGGGGCTCACTGACCACCCGTTTTCACGACAAGCTGATCAGGGAAGCTGCCGCCGAAGCGCGCATTGTGCTGCTCGACCTGGCCTCTGAGAGGATGGGTGTACCCAGTGACCGGCTGATGGCGCGGAACGGAGTGATTTACATGGTTTCCGACGAAAGCCGGAGGATTGCCTATACCGAACTGACCAAAGGCGAGAAGATCGTCCGCGGGCTTACCGTAAAACCCGGACTAAAGGGGCCTGACGAACTTAAGATAGTCGGGAAGTCATTCCACAGGAGGGATTCCGTGGAAAAGGTCACCGGGAAAGCGTTGTTTACTGCAGATATTAGCCTGCCCGGGATGTTGCAGGCCCGCATTCTGCGCCCGCCTGCCCTCCGGTCTAAGCTGGTCAGTGTCGATCTTTCGGGGGCTGAAGCCCTTCCCGGTGTGAAAATTCTCCGCGAAGAGGATTTTATAGCCGTGCTGCACCCCGATTTTGAAAAGGCAGGAGAGGCCCTCGCCGCCATAAAGGCCAACTGGGAAGTGCCTGAACCCCTTGCCGACGACGAAACCATTTTTGCACATATACTAAAAAATGCTGACCGCACCAGGGTGCGTTTTTCTGACGGTGACCTGGAAACCGGGAAAAGGGAATCTGAAATTCTTGTTTCGGAAGAATACCACGACGGTTACAAAGCACACGCGCCTATAGAAACCCATGCTGCCACGGCTGTGTTTGAAAAGGGAAAACTTACCATGTGGGCATCGGCACAGTCACCCTTCGGAACCCAGAGGAACGTGAGCGAATTGCTGAAGATCCCCAAAGAGCAGGTACACCTGAAACAGGTACTTCTTGGAGGAGGTTTTGGCGGCAAAATTTACAGTCAGCAGGCCGAAGAGGCCGCCCGCATTGCAAAAATGCTCGAGGGGACGCCTGTCCAGCTTATTTGGACCCGGAAGGAAGAGTTCATGTACGACAGGTTCCGCAGTGCCGCTGTAATAAAAGTCGATACAGGGATTACCCGCGACGGGTTGATCAGGTACTTTGATTTTAACATCTTTAATGCCGAAAACAGGGGTACCATCCTGTTCTATAAAATTCCGAACCACCGCACCGCTACCCACGAAGGTGACAAGGTGAATCCTGTACATACAGGTGCCTGGCGCGCCCCGGGAAACTCCACCGTTACCTTTGCGCGGGAATCACACATCGACATTATGGCCCACAAGATTGGCATGGACCCGCTGGAGTTCAGGCTCAGAAACATGAATGACCAGAGGGCAATTAAAGCCATCAAGCTGGCCGCCGAGAAATTTGGGTGGACGGCCGTTAAACCTCCGGCCGGCATTGGACGTGGAATTGCCTGTGGCGAGGATGCCGGAACCCTGGTTACCGTCATTGTGGAAGTCAGCGTCGATACAACAACCGGTCATGTAAAAGTTAACCGGGCGGTTGTAGGTCAGGATATGGGGCAGGTGGTAAATCCACAGGGAACTATTATCCAGGCAGAAGGCTGCGTAAACATGGGGTTGGGCTATGCCCTTACGGAGGATATAAAATTCAACTGGGGCGAAGTACACTCTTCGAACTTTGCAGATTACCGGATTACGACATTTTCAATGATTCCTGACAAGATCGAAACATACATGGTCGATGCAATGGACCAGCCCCCGACAGGCGGCGGGGAGCCCGCGATCATCTGCATGGGTGGAGCTGTGGCCAACGCCGTATTTGAGGCTTGCGGCGCGCGGGTAACGCGGTTGCCCGTCACCCCGGAGAGGATACTGGCGGCCTTAAAACGCGGTTAAGGAGAAAAAAGAATGTCAGTTAGTTTTATTTACTAATTCTCCCCGGCAATCATTGCATAAATTATGGGTTTTCTGATCGATGTCCTCCACATAAGTGCTTGAACGCATCACGCACAGCGGGTTCCGGCAATGGATCAATCCTAACATATGCCCCAGTTCATGAATAACCTCCTTGCGGGCGCGGTCTAGAAACAGAGATTCATCTGCTTTGATCCCGTATCGTTCGTTCCTGAGCCGGAAGACAGAGGCAATCCCGCTGCGGCCGTTTAAGAATGCCTGTCCGAAAATGTAGGTGAGGATGGGAATAAACAGATCTACATTAAATAGCCCAAGGGTTTTGGCGGTGTCTGTCGCGTAAACTGTCTCTATTTTCTTCAGCAGCCTGTTGCCATCGTATTGATTTCTGGCCGGATCATAGAACTCACTCAGATCAATGTGCCCGTCTCTGATTTTTACAGGAAGCCTAAATTCTGACTTAACGTCTTCGGCTATCATCCCGGGAAGGTCTTTCCCGAAAAATCCAAAAGAAATCAACGTTATGTCTTCAATATTCATTACGAGTAAGTTATTCTAAAATGTGATAAATAAGTTTCCATTTTATCAATTTTTAGCAACCTTACTTTGGGGGTTTGAGATCGTATTTCTTAATTTTATTATAGAGGGTAACCCGGTCAACTTTTAAGGCTTTGGCCGATACTGATATGTTCCAGTTGTATTTGGCAAGAATCTGCAGGATGTGATTTTTTTCCAGGTCGCTGAGACTTTCGAAGGTCGTGGGTGCGACAGTTTTTCCCAAAGGAAGGTCTTTAAGGGTTATTTTCTTTCCGTTTCCGACCACAATTGCCCTTTCTATCATATTCTCAAGTTCCCTGATATTTCCGGGGAACGGAAACTCCTCCAGCTTTCTCAGTGCAGCCGTTTCAATGGTCATGGCCGGCCTGTTCATGGATGTGCAGTATTTTTTGATGAAATACTCCACCAGCAGCGGGATATCTTCAATACGTTCGCGCAGTGGCGGAACATTAATATTCACCACGTTCAGCCGGTAAAATAGGTCTTCGCGGAAAAGCCCTTCGTCGACCATGGCTTTCAGGTTCCGGTTGGTGGCACAGATTACCCTGAAGTCAGAGTGAATCTCTTTGTGGCCACCGACCCGCACAAAACTTTTCGATTCGAGAACACGAAGCAGTTCAACCTGCATTTTTGTCGAAATGGTGGCAATTTCATCAAGGAAAATTGTGCCGTTATCGGCCATTTCAAACCTCCCCTTGCGGTTATAAACCGCTCCGGTGAAGGCACCCTTTTCGTGGCCAAAAAGTTCGCTTTCCAGGAGGCTCTCCGACAGGGCCCCGCAATGCACACTTACAAGCGGGAAGAACTTCCTGGGTGAGTTGGAGTGTATTGCCCTGGCAACCAGTTCCTTGCCTGTTCCGCTCTCTCCGGTGATGATGACCGATGCATTCGACTGGGAAACGCTTTCAACTTCATGCAACACATTTTGAATGGCTTCGCTTTTGCCAATGATATCTTCCACGTTCTCAAGTGATACCACCTTGTCTTTCAGCATCTCGTTCTCCTCTGATAACATAATTTGCCGGGAGGCATTTCTTATCAGGTGTGAAAGATCGTCGGGGTCAAATGGCTTGGTTATATAGTCGAAAGCGCCGTCTTTCAGGGCCTGAACTGCCGTATCCACTGTGGCAAAGGCGGTCATTATGATGACGATCGATTCCTTTTTTAACGCTTTTATGCGTTTGAGCATTTCCAGTCCGTCCATTCCCGGCATTTTTACATCTGCCAGAATAATGTCAAAACTTTCAGCTTCGAGAAGGATCAATGCAACCCTGGCGTCCTCGGCGCATTTTACAATATAGCCATCTTCGATAAACCAGTTGTATAACGAATCCCTTACTGAAGCTTCATCATCAACAATTAATATGGATATTTTTTTTGCCATGGTAGTTTTTCCTTAAGACCTGATTAATGGTAGTGTAACAGATATGGTGGTTTCTTTTCCCCTTGTTGATTTCACCCCGGCCCGTCCTTTATGACTCTGCACGATGCCGTGGACAATGGAGAGCCCGAGCCCGATGCCACTGGCTTTCTCCTTGGTCGAAAAGAATGGTTCAAATATGTGCGGTAAATCTTGCTCTGCAATTCCAATCCCGTTGTCGGTGATGTCAATCTGCACATGTTCATCATCAGGATTAAAGGTTTTGATGATGACTTCCCCGTTTTCGGTGACGGCTTCGGATGCATTGACCAGCATAGCCACAACAGCCTGTTTGATTTGATTCGGACTGCAGTAAATTAAATCATGCTTTGCCCCGAAATTGGACCAGAAACTGATGTTGGCAATTTTCATGGGATGGGTCATGAGCTCTACCGTGTCGGAAAGAATTTCATGCAGGTGTTTGTTCTCAAAGTTATTCTGGTCTTTTTTTGAGAAATCGAGCAGGCCCTTGACGATGTCTCCACACCTTTTTGTCTCACTCTCAATGAGTTTCAGGTGTTTCAGCATGTTCTCCTTTTTGGTTGGTTCCAGGTCCTGGTTGTTTAGCTGTTTGGAAACCAGTTTGGCGTATATCAGAATTCCCGACAAAGGGTTGTTGATTTCGTGGGCTACAGATAATGACAATTTTCCCAGTGATGCAATCCTTTCAATATTTATGAGTTCGTTTTGGGCCTGACCCAGCTCTTCCGATTTTTTCTGGACTTTGTATTCGAGCTGTTGTGACCAGTTGTGCAGTTCGTTGTTGGCCGACTGTAGGTTGTCGAGCATTTCATTG
>CAYMXK010000190.1:0-274 GCA_964393915.1 uncultured Prolixibacteraceae bacterium | reverse complement strand
CATTGAAAGCAAGGGATACCATCCGCATGTCGGAAAGCTGGTTGGGTTTGATGGTGAGCCGCATGTTTTTATTTCCGCTGGCGACAGCCTCACTGGCAAGCAGGATCTCGTTGAGGGGCTTCTTTATTTTCTTGTTGGTAAACGCTATCAGGAATAGTATCAGCAAAACGGTCATCAATGCAGCCAGGAGAAAGAAATCGGTGGTAGATTTGTATAGAGCGGTGTCAAGTCCTTCGAGGGGCATCTTGATGATGAGGGAGCCAAGCACCTCCTC
>CAYMXK010000189.1:0-8859 GCA_964393915.1 uncultured Prolixibacteraceae bacterium | reverse complement strand
GTTGCATAGCCACACATCTTTTTTTTCCGCCATTTTAAAGGCTACGGGTGTAATACCTGTACCCTTGTGGGAGCCATCGCAAAATGGCTGATTCCCGCTGCGTCCGCAGGCACACCAGTAAAACTCCCCTATATCAGTGGACAACATTACCGGTTTTTTGTCGAATATGATTGGTTTTTCCATGCTAAATAAATTTAATGACACTATAACGTAAATTCGGGTATAAAGGTTAAATTCGTTGAGACATTTTTAATACAAAATATCAAAAAGGAACAGAAATATGAAAAAATTAGTTTTATCTTTCCTCCTTGTGCTCGCCATAACGGTTCTTTCGGCACAGGATAACGACAAAGGTATATTATATGTCGGGACTTTCACTTCCGAAGGTGCTGAAGGTATTTATCAGTGCAGCTTCAATTCTTCAACCGGAACCATAAGCCAGACGATGGTGTACAAGGGGGTCGATAATCCTAACTTCCTCCGGAAATCGCCCGATGGCAAATACCTTTATGTAGTAACCCGTGCCCCTCTTTCTGTTGATCCTTCCGGAGGTTCAGTCTCAGCTTACCGGATTGGTTTCCGGGGAAATCTTGAATTCCTTAACAAGCAATCTTCACAGGGTAATGGTCCCTGTTATGTGGATGTATCACCCAACGGGAAATGGGTGGCAATAGCCAATTACGGGGGTGGCTCGGTGGCTGTTTATCCCGTTAACCAGGATGGTTCACTAAAACCAGCTTCAGCCTTTGTGAAGCACAGGGGATCAGGTCCCCATCCCTCGCGGCAGAAGGAGCCCCATGCCCATTCAATAAAGTTTTCGGAAGATGGTAAAACATTGTATGCTGCTGATCTCGGGACAGACCAGCTCCTGATATATCAACTCGATGAGGCTACGGGAATGATTTCCCAGTCGGTGCAGCCATTTGTTGCCCTGCCGCCCGGATCCGGACCAAGGCATTTCGCGTTTTCGACTGATGAAAAATTTTGTTATGTGGCCAACGAGTTGAATTCAACCGTTTCGGTTCTGGAGCGAAAAAACGATCGGTGGACGGTGACGGAAACTTTGTCAACACTTCCTTCCGGCTTCACGGGAGACAGTTTTTGCGCCGACATTCATTTATCACCTGATGGGAAGTTTTTGTATGTATCCAACCGGGGGCATCAGAGCATCGCTGTATTTGGGATAAACGAGAATGGTAGTTTGTCCACCATCACGAATGTGAATGTGCAGGGTGACTGGCCAAGGAATTTTACCATCGATCCGTCGGGGAAATTTATGCTGGTGGCCAACCAGCGCAGCCACAATATTGCCATCTTTGAACTGCGCAGCGGCGTGCCTGTTTATACGGGCAATGATATTAAATTACCTGCTCCGGTTAGCCTGGCATTTTAATACCTGATGTATTTTGCCAGTCGAAAAGTTGGGTGTTTATTTTAAAGGTAATCGTGGTGCTTTCAGGAGAGTTTCGTTCCGATTAGTTTAATAAACTCCTCCCTTGTGGCAACACTTTTAAATGCACCTGTAAAATCAGATGTGGTTGTAATGGAGTGTTGCTTCTGTATCCCCCTCATCTGCATGCAAAGATGCTGGGCTTCAATAACTACGGCAACTCCCAGGGGTTTAAGCGTGCTGTTGATACAATCCTTTATCTGCGAAGTCAACCGCTCCTGTACCTGCAGGCGGCGGGAAAAAACATCCACTACCCGTGCAATCTTGCTGAGCCCCGTAATGTAGCCGTTTGGAATATAGGCCACATGTGCTTTCCCAATGAATGGCAGCAAATGGTGCTCACACATCGAAAAAATCTCAATATCTTTTACAATTACCATCTGCCGGTACTCCTCCTTAAACATGGCTGATTGAAGTATCTTTACCGGATCCATATCATATCCCTGAAGCAGAAACTGCATGGATTTGGCAACGCGTGTGGGGGTTTTTAATAAACCCTCCCTTGTTATGTCCTCCCCAAGTAACCTGAGAATTTCCTGGTAATGGTGAGATAGCTCTCCGGTTACCTTAGTATTGTATTTTTCAATCTTCCGGTAACTGCTGTTGGTGTTGTTTAATGAGAATTCCATTATTTATTTTTTCAAGAATATTTGTACAAAGATTAACCTTTTTTAATAAAAACAGTATTAATAATCAGCGCGGGTACAATAATTAAAAATAATTCAGGAGGTTCAACATGAAGATACTGCTGGTAGCTGCTATAAATATGGAAGTTAAAATGCTCCTAAACGAATGCCGGTTTATTAATGCCATTAATGACAATTACAAAACATACCGGTTGGGAAATACCACCTTCGATCTTCTTATTGCCGGTATTGGAACAACCTTTACGGCCTATCATCTCACGCAGTCGCTCCATCAATATAAATATCAGCTTGTGGTAAATATTGGTGTTGCCGGTAGCCTTTCTGCCGATTTGCATATCGGAGATGTTGTCAATGTGGTTGATGAGGAATTTGCTGATCTGGGAATTGAGGAGGAGAATGAATTTCTGACCCTTTTTGACAGCGGTTTTATGAATCCTGACGAGTTCCCCTTTGAAAACCGGCTGCTCAGGGCAGATAATCTCCCTTATGCGGCTAGCCTGCCCCGTGTAAAGGGCATAACTACAAACACGAGCCATGGAAGACGATCATCGATCAACAGACTGAAGACGCATTTTTCAGCCCAGGTGGAAAGCATGGAAGGTGCAGCCGTATTTTACGTATGCCGTTGGTTTGGAGTACCTTGTCTGCAGATCAGGGCCGTTTCAAATTATGTGGCAACCAGAGCGGAAGCCCAATGGGATATACCACTTGCGCTCGATAACCTAAAAAACACATTGTTGGATTTGCTAAAGGAAATTGATCAGCAGTGAATTGATTTTACTATTTTTGTGCGGAAATTTTGGACCAGCACTAAAACAAAAGGGTTTCGCATACTTTTTAGGAGTATTATTCTCTTTTTTTTGGTGGGACCAATCAATTACCTGAGTTATTTTAAAAAATATTGTTTTGTAAACAATATACCCTGTGCTATTTAGTTATTATGGCTGTACTATCCATTTTGAGAAGTCGAAAGCTAAATAGTGCCGGACCTTACTTTTTGAATTATAATGATCGTTGTTACTGGTGCCGCCGGATTTATCGGCAGTTATTTTATAGGAAAATTAAATCGCTCCGGATTCAGAAATCTGGTGCTGGTTGATCGCTACGATGATCAGCTGAAGGATCGAAACCTTCAGTCTAAAGGTTATGACCAACTTGTTGACAGGGACGATTTCTTCTCCTGGTTTGGGAAGAACCGCAAAAAGGTAGACATGGTCTTTCACCTGGGGGCACGTACAGATACTGTAGGACAAGAGCCCGAAAGCTACAAGGAGCTTAACCTGATTTACTCACAACATTTATGGAACACCTGCACCGAATCCGATATCCCCATGGTATATGCATCTTCTGCAGCTACATATGGTAATGGGGAAAACGGATTTTCAGATGCTCATCAGCAAATCGACCAACTGAAGCCATTGAACCTGTATGCCTGGTCGAAGCACGATTTTGATGTGTGGGTCCTGAAACAGAAAAAATCTCCCAGATTTTGGGCGGGCCTCAAGTTTTTCAACGTTTATGGTCCCAACGAATATCACAAGGGGCGGATGGCATCCGTAGTCCTTCATGCATTTCAGACCATCAGGGAAACCGGAGAGATGAAACTGTTCCGGTCACATCGTGAGGATGTGAGGGATGGCGAACAAAAACGGGATTTTATTTTCGTAGATGATATCGCTGAAGTATTGCTTTTCTTTATGGAGAACCAGAACAATCCCGGAATCTACAATGTCGGTACAGGCAAAGCCCGCTCTTATCTCGACCTCACACGGGCAGTATTTGAAAGTATGCACATGAACCCTGAAATTCAATTTGTGGATACGCCCAAAGATATCCAAAGTCGCTATCAGTATTTTACGGAGGCAGATATCCAGAAATTGCGGGAAATAGGTTACTACAAGCCATTTACTGACCTGGAGGCGGGTGTTGATGAGTATGTATCCAACTTTCTGCTTCCCGAAGAGTGTTTTTGAAGAGATTAACCCCAATGCAAACGGTGCCGGGCGCCAAAATATTTATCGGCCAGAATCAGGGCAGAAGTTGCAATCATGATCGCAGACAGTGTAACCGGCAAGCCCGACAGGGTCTCCAGGAAACGTGTAACACCATTTTTAAAAGTGCTGAGATCTGTTGCGGGAAATTTTTCAATTAATTCTGAAGCAATCTCTTTTCCTACGGAGGGTTCGCTGTTGCCCAGTAACATCAAAACGATAGCCAACGCTACAAAAAGAGCTACAAAAATCCAGAATTTAGCGCCTAGAACAGGCTCGGTTCTGTATGCACTCTTTTTAGCCGCTTCTGCAATTACAGCATCCATTACCCTCGAGGAAAACCCGGCTCCCGGCTTTTCAAGCCTGATTTCCTTCATTATTCTCCTCAATTCCTTATCGTTATCTGTGGTTTTCATACCTGCGAATGTATTTCTTTTTTTTTCAATTCACTAATTATCCCATGAAGCTTTTTTCGGGTCCTGAAAAGCTTCACTTTGGCATTGCTTTCACTAAGTCCCGTAATCCTGCAAATCTCTTCAATGCTTTGGTCATCATAATAGTAAAGAACTACCAGCGTGTATTCATCTTCCGGCAATTGCTGAAGCGCCAGTTCAAGATACCGGGCCCTGTTTTCTTCCGGGAAATCGCCGAAGGACTCTTCTGTTTCTTCATTGCCAATCGGTATGTTATCAATCTGGGTGGTCGATGGCTTCTTCTTTCTGGTGTATGTTATACAAGTATTGTATGTAATGCTGTACAGCCAGGTGGAGAATTTCGCCTTTCCCTGAAACGACTTGATAGACCGGTACGCCTTAATAAATGTCTCCTGGGCCATCTCTTCTGCATCTTCCCTGTTCTTGAGAACTTTAAGCGCAATGGAGAAAACAATGTCCTGGTATTTATTTACCAGGTATGAATAGGCATTCGCATTTCCTTGCTGTACCATTTCAATTATTTGTTGTTCTTCCATATTGCTTTTTACAACCTTATGACGCACTTGCGACATAACGGTTACACAAAATTCGAAAAAAAATCAGACAAATGGTATAGCCCAAGGTTTTTAATTTTAAAGATATGGATAAAAGGTTTTATAAAAAATAAATTAAAGAAAGTTGTAACCGTGGAAAGGAACCTGCGTCATAACGCCAGAAAAACATTAAAAACAATTTAAAAATTAAAGTTATGGAAGCGATTGTAATTCCTGTAAGCATGTTCCTGATGATTTTTGCCATCGTTTATGTCTATTTTACCACCCGGAACAAAGAACGCATGGCCTTAATCGAAAAAGGTGCCGATCCCAAGCTTTTTAAAAGCGAACCTAAAGTTTCTAATTATTCCAATTTCAAATGGGGGCTTTTTATGGTAGGCGTGGCCATCGGGGTATTCCTCGGGGTTTTATTTGAAGAGTATACCAATCTGGATGAGGGTCTCATGTATATTTCCATGATCCTGATCTGTGGCGGTATTGCACTGATCCTGGCCTATATTCTCCGCGGAAGACTGGAGAAGCCTGCAGCATAGGTTGTCAGGGCAATAAAAAAGAAAGGCCACTCTGGATAAGAGTGGCCTTTCTTATGAGTTGAAACAGTATTTATTTCTTAAGCACTTTTTTATATCCGTAGATAGCAGCACTGCCTAATTCCTCCTCGATACGGAGCAGCTGGTTGTACTTGGCCATCCTGTCGGAGCGGCTGAGCGAACCGGTTTTAATCTGTCCGCAATTCAAGGCAACGGCAATGTCGGCAATGGTGGCATCTTCGGTTTCGCCCGAGCGGTGCGATGTAACCGAGGTATAACCGGCACGGTGTGCCATTTCAATGGCATCGATGGTTTCGGTGAGCGTACCAATCTGGTTAACTTTAATCAGGATTGAATTACATGCTCCCATTTCGATACCCTTTTTCAGGTACTCAATGTTAGTCACAAAGTTGTCGTCTCCCACCAGCTGGGTCGTACTACCAATGGCTTTTGTAAGTTCTACCCAGCCATCCCAGTCAGATTCACACATTCCGTCTTCGATGGAGTCGATCGGGAATTTCTCAACCAGTTCTGCCAGGAAAGCTACCTGCTCGGTTGCATTCCTTTTTGCGCCGTTTGGCCCTTCAAATTTTGAATAGTCGTAAATGCCATCCATGTAGAATTCAGAGGCTGCGCAGTCTAAGGCTATGGAAACATCACCGCCGTCTTCAGCGCGGCCAGGTTTGTATCCTGCATTTTTTATGGCCTCGATAATGCTGTTAAGTGCATCTTCGGTGCCATTGAGTGCTGGGGCAAAACCGCCTTCATCGCCAACGGCTGTGCTAAGTCCACGATTGTGGAGAACTTTTTTCAAATGATGAAATACTTCGGCACCCATGCGAAGACCTTCACGGAAAGATGGAGCGCCAATCGGGCGGATCATAAATTCCTGGAAAGCAATGGGGGCATCGGAGTGACTTCCGCCATTTATAATGTTCATCATTGGAACAGGAAGCGTTTTTGCATTGGTACCGCCAATGTACCGGTAAAGAGGCATCTCAAGACATGCAGCTGCTGCTTTGGCCACGGCCAGGGATACTCCCAGCATGGCATTGGCACCCAGTTTGGATTTTGTTTTGGTACCATCCAAAGCCAGTAACTTCTTGTCGATAGCTACCTGGTCCATAGCTGCCATGCCAATGATTTCTTTGGCAATCACGCCATTTACATTTTCAACAGCTTTCAGAACTCCTTTTCCAAGGTAGCGTCCCTTGTCTCCGTCGCGAAGCTCAAGAGCCTCGTTTTCACCTGTTGATGCGCCCGAAGGTACGGCTGCACGGCCTACGGCCCCGCACTCAAGAGTTATTTCAACTTCGATGGTGGGATTACCGCGCGAATCCAGAATTTCTCGTCCTAATACATTGCTAATTAACATGCTGTTTTATTTTTCGTTAATAATATTTTGAATTGTAACTAAACATTTCAATTTTTCAGAAAAAACTGTTTCAAAGGTAATAAAATGTGCCGAACCCATTTTTATTGTATTGGCATTTAATGGGATAATTCACACAATTTTAATAAGATGAAGCATCCATGTTCAAGAAACATAACCGGAATGAATAATCCGCCATCAGCTTCGCCAGCTGGCGGATGGCTGAGCGGATGGTGGAGCGGACTAAACAATCAGCCGGCAGTATACTTTTGTCCCTTTTTACAATACAACACTTCCAGAGGTTGCATAGTCACCAGGCCTCCTTTTTTGCTGTCGTCTATCATCTGATAGAGGGCAGGCAGGAATTTTTCGAGGTTGTTTCGATTGTCGATGATTTCGATAACCATCGGAAGGTCGCTTGACAAGGCAAAAATTTTCATAGTATGGATAGAATGGCTGGCTCCAAAGGAGAGTTGTCCTTTACATACGGTAGCGCCTGCCAGTCCTGCTTTGCGCGCTTCAAAAACGATTTCTTCATACAATGGCCTTCCATTGATACGATCTGATTCTCCAATGTAAATTTTCAGGATGTTGGCTTCACTTTTTATGTCCATGGTTATAGATTTAGATAATTGCACGGGTGAGAATAATGCCCAGATAAACCGCCATTACTCCAAGAAACAGCGATCCGCCTGCATAGAGCATCAATTGCAGAAGTGAGTTGTCTTTCATAAGGTTCAGGTTGTCCATGGCAAATGTCGAAAAGGTAGTGAAACCGCCACATATTCCGACTGCCAGGAATATTCTCCATTCGGAATTCATCAGGTTCCCTTTTTCTGCAAACGCATATACAATCCCGATGAGAAAGCTGCCTGCCACATTTACAAGAAGCGTCCCCAGCGGAAAAGTGCTGTTCATTAGTTTTTCGGCATAAACCTGCACCAGGTAGCGTAATACGGTTCCGATGAAACCACCTGTACCGACGATAAGCAAGGTCCGGATCATTTGATTATTTCATTAATTTCGCTGCAATTTAAAGCTAATTTCACGTTTTTAAAAGAAATGGGCACAAAGAATTATTTGGTGGTCCTGAATCTGAGATTTTAATAATTCATTTATGCACCTAAGAACTTTTCTCCTTATAGGCATGTTTTTTCTGGCGGGATCACTCTCCGGACAAACAAGCAGCAGGTTAATTTACGAGTTTCTGTCAAACGAGGCCTTCTCCGGGGCATCTGTCGCTGTTGTGGCCACCGATCTTCAAACCGGTGATATCCTTTTGTCCGAAAACCCCACTTTGTTGCTGGCTCCTGCATCCACTGCCAAACTAATTACCTCCGGTGTCGCGCTGCAGCTTTTAGGTCCCGGTTTCCATTTTGAAACCTTGCTTGGAACCACTGCAAAGACTGATCGACACAGTGGCCGGTTGAATGGCAACCTGGTTGTCAGAGGTGGGGGAGACCCAACTGCCGGTTCAGAATGGTTCAGCAGTCAAAGCCCGGCTGAACTTCTTTTTGACAAATGGGCCGGCTATGTGAAAAGTGCCGGTATTTCCGGTATTCACGGTGATATTATACTCGATATTTCCGGTTTTCAGCAATGGACAGTTCCCTTAACCTGGATGTGGGAAGATGTGGGAAATTATTATGGCGCAGGACCGGCAGCCATTAACGTATTTGACAATACGGTGAGGCTCCGGTTTAACTCTCCCTCAAAATCCGGAGAACCTACTGAAATTGTATCCGTATATCCGGAAATACGGGGTGTGGCATGGATCAATGAAGTTCTTTCATCTGACATCAACCGGGATCTTGCATACGTGTTCGGCAGTCCCTGGGATAAAAACCGGATCATCCGGGGCACCATTCCTGTCAGGCGCCG
>CAYMXK010000188.1:3385-8868 GCA_964393915.1 uncultured Prolixibacteraceae bacterium | reverse complement strand
TTAAAAGACGATCAATTATAACAGATTAGCAGAAATTTCGAATTTTGATAAGCTTTTTGTTGTATATTGTCATTTAAAATTTCGATCCATGAGATTAGCAGAAGTCAACGATATCCATACGCGCAAGTTATTTCATAAAGTTCCCCGCCTTATCTACAGGAACGATCCCAACTGGGCGTGTCCTCTCGAAATTATGGTTGACAATACCTTTAATCCGGAAAAGAACCCCTCCTTTAAGAATGGTGAAGCCGTAAGATGGGTACTGCTGAATGATAAAAATAAACCTGTTGGAAGAATCGGAGCATTTTACAACCGCGACAAGGCCTTTGTATACGAACAGCCAACCGGAGGATGCGGGTTTTTTGAGTGTATCGACGACCAGGAGGCTGCAGACCTGCTGTTTGAAGCTGCCCGGGACTGGCTGAAGTCGAAAGGCATGGAGGCCATGGATGGACCCATAAATTTTGGTGAGAATTACATGAACTGGGGTTTGCTGGTCGAAGGGTTTATGCCCCAGGGATTTGGTATGCCCTATAATCCACCCTACTACCTGAAGCTATTCGGTAGCTTTGGATTTCAGCTCTATTTCAAACAGTTCAGCTATCACCTTGATACCACTTTACCTGAATTGCCTGACCGGTTCTGGAAAGTGGCCGAGTGGGTCGCCAAAAAACCACAGTTCAGCTTCCGCCATTTTACCTGGGAGGAGAAAGATAAATTCGTGGATGATTTTGCACACGTTTATGACAATGCATGGCGGTTTCATGAAAGTTTCAAACCTATCGACAAGGATGAGCTCCGGGATTTCATTTTGAGCTCAAAGATGATGATCGAAGAAAAATTTATCTGGTTTGCCTATCATGAAAAAGAGCCCATTGCCATATTTGTGATGATCCCCGATCTCAATCAGATATTGAAAAAGCTGAACGGGAAGTTGCATTTGTGGAACATGCTCAAGCTGCTCTGGTACAAAAAACGCAATGTAATGAACCGCACCAGGAGTATTATTATCGGCATTTCGCCCAAATTCCAGCGGTCGGGCATCGACGCGGCAATTTTCTGGCACCTGCGGCCGGTGATGTACAGCAAACCCTGGTTTAAAGAGATGGAACTTTCATGGGCCGGCGATTTCAATCCCAAAATCATTGCATTGTATGAATCAGTTGGGGGAAAACTCATGAAAACCCACTATACCATGCGGTATCTTTTCGACCGGAATAAGCCATTTCAGAGGGTGCCCATCATTAATTCGAAGTAGTGTGAAGAAATTGAGAATTTAATAGGCAGCCATTTGTATATTAACAAAGTATCCTTATCTTTGCCACCCGTTTTTAGAGTAAAAGTTGAAGCTGTGAATGGTATGCATTGAGAAAATGAATACCGGCTCACCTAAAAAAAAATATAAAAAAATGAAAAAAGGAATTCATCCCGAAAGTTACAGAATGGTCGCATTCAAAGATATGTCGAATGGGCACACATTTCTTACCCGGTCAACTGTTCAGACCCGGGAAAATCTTGAGATTGACGGAGTTACCTACCCTCTGGTTAAACTGGAGATCTCCAATACCTCACATCCGTTCTATACAGGAAAGGTTAAACTGGTTGATACTGCCGGTCGGGTTGACAAATTTATGACCCGGTACAAATCGCACATGGACCAAAGGAAAAAATAAGGCCGTTAAGGCTTCTGCATAAAAGCTCCGTTTACGGGGCTTTTTTTTTGCAACCCGGTCTCGTCAGAGCCGGGATATCGCGGAAGCCGTACGTCGATCCGGTTACAATTGATCCAATTTTGGGGTGTCAGTCCCCTGAGTAATGGCCGTTTGTCTGCCCTGTGACAGGCTCGCTCCCGTATTATGCAGACCCGTCAGCGATAGCCCTGATATGCTTCGGCTGCGATTAGGGCAACGGGTGGCACGATGATTGCCTGTTCTTTATCCAGAATGAGATGCCGGAAAATACCGACATTTTGTCATTAATGAATGTATTATGGGAAATTTGAAAGACGAACGATTCAATACTTTATTCTTAAGAGATATTATCAAACAGGATGCAGATTATATTCCCATCCTTGCCGACGGTGACGAGGAATCGCTGCATAGCCTTGATGTACCCGATACTTTGCCCGTGCTGCCACTCCGGAATACCGTGCTGTTCCCCGGAGTGGTTATACCTATCACAGTTGGCCGCGAAAAGTCTTTGCGGCTAATAAGGGAGGTAAACCGCGGAAAAAAGTTGCTTGGTACCATTGCTCAGACCGATTTCAAACTTGATGATCCCGGTATCGGGGACCTTTACCAGGTTGGCACAATGGCAGAAATATTAAAGCTGCTGGAAATGCCCGACGGGTCGACCACGGTGATCATTCAGGGCCGCCGCAGGTTCCGCGTCAGGGAGTTTGTTTCCGAAGATCCTTATTTTGAGGCTACAGTGGAGGCCATTACTGACATTGTCCCTGTTAACAATAATGAATTTGCTGCTGTGGTTGGCTCCTTAAAGGATCTGTCGATCAAAATAGCCCAGTTTACTTCCAATATTCCTCCGGAGGCTTCTTTCGCCGTTAAGAATATTGAGAATTCCACATTTCTTATCAATTTTATCTGCTCCAATACCGACATCGAAGTGCAGGAGAAGCAAAAATTGCTTGAGATTGACAACCTGCTTGAACGTGGGGTGCAGGCCATCAGTTATCTGGTGAAAGAGGTTCAGATGCTTGAACTGAAAAGGGATATCCAGAGCAAGGTTAAAACCGACATGGACAAGCAGCAGCGTGAGTATATGCTGCATCAGCAGATGAAGACCATTCAGGATGAGCTGGGCGGCAATCCCGTAGAAAAGGAGATCAAAGAACTGAAAGAGAAGGGCAGGCAGAAGAAATGGAAAGAGGAGATTGGGAAATATTTTGAAAAGGAGGTCAACAAGATGAGCAGGTTGAATCCTGCCGCAGGGGAATATTCCGTGCAGTACAGCTATTGCCAGACCCTTCTGGAGCTGCCCTGGGATGAAACCACCGAAGATAATTTTGACCTCGAGAATGCCCGGAAGGTTTTGGATGAGGATCATTTTGGACTGGAGAAAGTGAAGGAGCGCATTCTGGAACACCTTGCGGTCCTGAAACTGAAAAATGACCTGAAATCACCTATTTTATGCCTCTACGGACCTCCTGGTGTCGGGAAAACATCGCTCGGAAAATCTATCGCGCGTGCTTTAGGCCGAAAGTATATCCGTATGAGCCTTGGTGGGTTGCACGATGAATCAGAGATCAGGGGGCACAGGAAAACCTACATCGGGGCGATGCCGGGTCGTATTATACAAAATATCAAAAAGGCAAAATCATCGAATCCTGTGTTTGTGCTCGACGAGATCGACAAAGTATCAAAACAGTTTCACGGAGATCCTGCCTCTGCATTGCTCGAAGTACTCGATCCGGAACAAAACAGCGAATTTCACGATAATTACGTAGATCTGGATTACGACCTGAGCAAGGTAATGTTTGTTGCCACCGCCAATACTCTATCCACCATCGCTCCGCCCTTGCGCGACCGGCTTGAGATGATTGAGGTCAGCGGGTACCTTGTAGAGGAAAAAATTGAGATTGCCAGGCGCCACCTGATTCCCAAGCAGCTCGAAAACCATGGCGTCGACGATACACAGGTCACTTTTTCAGACGAGGTGGTCACCCACATCATCGAACACTATACCCGTGAATCGGGTGTTCGTGAGCTGGATAAGAAACTGGCGAAAGTCATCCGCCGTATCGCGAAAAAAGTTGCTTTCGGAGAAAATTACGCAGTTGTGCTAAGCAAAGAGGATATCCGCGAGTATCTCGGTGTGACCGAATACGACAAGGAAGCCTATCAGGGCAATGACTTTCCGGGGGTGGTCACGGGGCTTGCCTGGACTGCAGTCGGCGGAGAGATACTTTATGTAGAGAGCAGCCTGAGCCAGGGGAAGGGAAATCTTACCATTACCGGAAATCTGGGCGATGTAATGAAAGAGTCGGCCATGCTTGCTCTGGAGTATTTGAAAAGTCATGCCACCGAGCTGGGGATTGACACGGAGGTTTTCCCGAGCTGGAACGTGCATCTTCATGTACCCCAGGGTGCCATACCTAAAGACGGGCCATCGGCTGGAGTTACCATGGTTACGGCACTGGCCTCAGCATTTTCCAGGAGAAAAGTGAAACGGGGCATTGCCATGACGGGTGAAATTACCCTCCGGGGCAAAGTATTGCCGGTCGGGGGAATCAAGGAGAAAATACTGGCAGCCAGGCGTGCCGGAATTGAAGAAATTATTCTTTCGGTAGAAAATAAAAAGGACCTGGAGGAGATCAAGGAAGATTATATGAAAGGCCTTACATTCCACTTTGTACATACCATCATGGATGTGCTGCGAATAGCACTGACAAGTGAAGTATCAGGGATACTTCCCGCTGCCGGGAAAGAGAAATAGATTTTAAATGGTTATCCGTCCGGTTTAAATCCGTCAAACCTCCCTGGCATATTTGTTTTGCCGGGGAGAAAGAACGGTTTCAGGAAGAATACTACAGCTTTCCTTTTACGGTATAGCCACGCATCTCAATGGTCTTGGTTATTTCAGCCTCGGAAACCATCTTTGGGTTGAAGCGGACAAATGCGATGGAGTCGTCAAGAACAACATTTACAGAGTCGATTCCTGCCATTTGCCCAACGCCCTTCTCGATAGATGCTTCACACATGGCGCAGGTCATGCCTCCCACCGAAAATGAAACTTCAGTTAAGGCCACCTCAGCATTGGCTGATCCTTTTTCACTTTTGGTTCCGCTCTGGCAGGCCATGGTAAAGGCAAGGAGCAAAACCATCAGAATATTGGTTTTCATAATGACTTTATTTAATAACTTGTTTCAAAATATCCTCATTTTCTTTACCGGCCATAACCATCGCTTCTTTGGTAATACCTGTCATCATGCCCGACATCATATCAATATTCATTCTCGAAATCATTACCTTCCCTTTTTTGGTTTTATATATGGAAACCCTGCAGGGCATGAGTGTTGAAGCCGGACGTTCGTTGTCGGAACTGAGAATTTTGTAGGCCAGATCGGGCTTACAGAGTGACATAACCGTAACCGGTTCTACTTCGAGATTGTGTTTTTGCATGGTAGCCTGAAGGTTGTATATGTGGCTGATATTCCAACCGTTGGCTTTGCTTAATTCTTCTATTTTTTCAACGGTTTCGTTAAAATCATATTTGCTTTCGTTCACAACGAACATCTGACTGCTTACGAGGGCGGCGCCTGCCAGGACAACCAATAAGATTCCTGAAACAAAACCTGTAATTAAATAACCTGATTTACTCATGACTAAAGAATTTAAAATGTTTACAGCTAAACAACCTTACAGGAAAATTGTTTGAACCTTCCCTGTTATCTGTAACTCCCGTCTCCCGTCTCCGTTTTCCGCTTTGTCTTCGCTTCCCCCGATTGAATCGGGGTATCTGCGGTG
>CAYMXK010000188.1:0-3375 GCA_964393915.1 uncultured Prolixibacteraceae bacterium | reverse complement strand
GTCTCCTGTATTCAGGGCGAACACTTAGGTTCGCCCCTACCCGGTCTCCGGTCTCCTGTCTCCGGTGTCCCCCGATTGAACCGGGGTTGCTCTTTGCGCTTTGCACTTTGTCTTCGCTTCCCCCGATTGAATCGGGGTATCTGCGGTGCAAGGAAAGATAGGATGTTGCTTTGCTACAAATATTTGGCTCCTAACGGAGCAGCGATTTCATAGTAACCTTTTATAAATACTTGGTCCTACGGTCTCCGGTTTCCATCTCCCCGGGTTGAAACCCGGGGTTATTGTCAGGGTAACTCCTCCGGAGTTTTGAATTCACAGATTTTACCTTTACTACCTACTCTTCCGTCACCGTTCTTCCGTCACCGTTCTCCCGTCTCCGTCCTCCCATCTCCCATCTCCGGTCTCCGTTCTCCCGTCTCCCGTCTCCGGTCTCCGTTCTCCCGTCTCCCGTCTCCGGTCTCCGTTCTCCCGTCTCCGTCCTCCGGTCTCCGTTCTCCGGTCTCCGGTCTCCGTCCTCCGTTCTCCGTTTTCCCCCGATTGAACCTGGGTTGCTCTTTGCGCTCCGCTCTTTCCGCTTTCCGCTTTGCCCTTTCCGCTTTGCTTCCGTTCTCCGTCCTCCGTTCTCCCGTCTCCGGTCTCCGTTCTCCGTCCTCCCGTCTCCGTTTTTACGGATTGCGAAGCCTGGTATTCCCTTTCTGTGCTTTTGGCCAGTAGGGGCAGTGCCTGCAGCCGTTGGCGCAGCAGTAGCCGCGGCGGCGGAGGTATGCTTCGGTCATCACCCTGTAGCCTTCCGGACTGAGATAGAAGTCTGGGCCTGCTTTCAGGTTGTCGCTTCCGTAGCTGATGTCGTCATAATCGGGATTCCAGTCACTCATGATATTAAAAGTGCAATTCTACACTGATCAGTATTACCGGGAGGATAGCTTTTCCCATCCCTTGTTCCGGTTTGAAAGATATCAGATATTATTCGTCGTCGTAGGTAAAGTGTTGCAGATCGTGTCCCATCCGGTCGCGCTTCGTTTTCAGATAGCGGGTGTTGTATTTATTGGGTTCCATCTCAAGCGGAAGAATTTTAACTACTTCAAGTCCGAATGCCTCAAGTCCTACCCGTTTCACAGGATTATTGGTGAGTAAAACCATCTTCCTGACATCCAAACTCCGAAGGATTTGAGCGCCAACGCCATAGTCACGCTCATCTGCCTTAAACCCAAGGTGAAGATTGGCCTCCACCGTATCGAGGCCCTGTTCCTGCAGCTTATATGCAGCAATTTTGTTTATGAGACCGATGCCACGACCCTCCTGCATCATGTAAACAATTACACCGCGGCCCTCCTTTTCAATAACCTCCATGGCCTTGTGCAGCTGGTCGCCACATTCGCAACGGAGTGAGCCGAAAATATCTCCGGTCATGCACGATGAATGTACTCTGACGGGAATGGCATCGTCGGGTTCCCAGCTGCCCTTTACGAGGGCAACATGTTCTTTGTTGTTGCTTTTCTGCAGGAATGGGATAATCCTGAAATCGCCGAAACGGGTAGGCAGCTGTACCTCCTCGCCACGCTTGATAAGGCTCTCACTCTGCAAACGATAGGCAATCAGGTCTTTTATGGTAACTATTTTAAGACGGAGTTTTTCTGCGATCATTACCAGTTGAGGAAGACGTGCCATTGAACCATCGTCGTTCATAACTTCTACCAAAACTCCTGAAGGGAAGAGGCCTGCCATTCTGGCCAGGTCTGCGGCTGCTTCAGTATGGCCTGCGCGGCGAAGAACCCCCCTGTTTTTTGCTTTCAGGGGAAATATATGTCCCGGGCGACCAAGGTCCTCCGGTTTTGTTTTTTTGTCTACCAGCGCTTTAATGGTTAAGGCGCGGTCCAGGGCAGATATTCCACTGGTTATCCCCGGGAGTAAGGCATCCACGGACACCGTAAACTGGGTCTCATGAAACGAAGTGTTTTGTCCTACCATCATTTCCAGTTCCAGTTCATTGCACCTGTTTTCGGTAAGGGCGACACAAATCAGTCCTCGTCCATGGGTAGCCATGAAGTTGATTTTTTCGGGGGTAATCAGTTCCGATGCAGTAATGAAGTCGCCTTCATTCTCACGGTCCTCGTCATCTACAACAATGACCAATTCACCATTTCTTATGGCTTCGATGGCTTCGGGGATCGTGTTGAGCTTGAATTCTGACATTTTAATATTTTCAATTTTTAGCGCCGCAAAATTAGTTAAAAAAATTCTGAAATAGCCTGAAAAACGAAAGGTTCGGATGAAACTTGCGAAATTAGATCATGCCCGCTTCGATTTTTCCCAGGTTACCTTTTGTCCTCGGCGGAGATACCTGATCATTCCGGCGACGGAAGCATAGTTCACCATCACAAAATAGTAGGGTGCGAACAATAATTTTATGCGAAACTTTTTATTTTCGAGAATCCATCCCGCCAGTGCCATCAGGTAACAAAGCAGCTGGAACCACAGAACGGCACTGTAAAAGGAGGGTTGCCACCAGAGGTTGTTCGCAGCCACCAGCCAGATGTTTACCGGCAGGAATAAGAACAGGAACAATGGCGCCACTGACCATCTCAGCACTTTGTGAGAAAAGTACTGCCAGCTCAGGCAACCATATTTGAAAATATTGAGGAGCCATAGCATTCTGAACATGGTCTGCAACCCACCCGCTGCAATCCTGACCTTGCGTTTTAACTCCTCTTTTACATTGAGGGAGGCCGTTTCTTCAGCCCAGGCACCGGGAGTGTAGGCAATACGGTAACCCATGCGGGCAATGCGCAGCGATATAATAAAATCATCGAGAAGGGTGTCTTCCTCAACAGGTTGATAAAGTTGGGTGCGAATGGCAAACAGTTCACCAACTCCCCCCACCGCTGTATTGAGGGCGGCATCCAGTTCCTTGATAGTGGATTCGATGCGCCAGTAGAGCCCCTCCCCGGCGGCTGAGGCATTCTCTGCCTCTTTTTCAGCGATGCGCTTTTCTCCTGCCACGCAACCCACTTTTGGATCGGCAAAGCAGGCCACCATATCGCGGATGGTGTTCCTGCTCAGGCGTGTATTGGTATCGGAGAATATTACAATGGGGGTTTTTACGAACTTCATACCCCTGTTCATGGCATGAATTTTTCCTTTGCGGGCTGGCTGGTGAAAAACCTCCAGCTCAGGGTATTTTCTCAGCAGGGCAGGTGTGCCGTCGTCTGAGCCGTCGGTAACCCAGATGTGCTGCACTTTTTCGCGGGGATAATCGAGTGAAAAGGAGTTGGCCACTTTCTGGTCAACATATTCACATTCGTTGTATGCAGTCACAAACAGGTTCGCACAGTTGCAGGGTCTTGATTTATTTCTCATGGTATGATAATTTAGATA
>CAYMXK010000187.1:0-8890 GCA_964393915.1 uncultured Prolixibacteraceae bacterium | reverse complement strand
TGGATTTTATCTCCAAAGGAACACAGCACCAATTCTGGCTTGCCAAAAGCTTCCTTCTTCTGGCCGATATCTTTGTGGCCAAAAACGATGACTTCCAGGCCAAGCATACCCTGAGAAGCCTGCTCGACAATTACCCGCTTAGTGATGATGGAGTGAAGTCAGAGGCCTCATCCAAACTCGCCCAGATTGAGTTAAGGGAGAAAAAGGATGCAGATGCAGTACGCAGCAATCCTATGGAAATTAAAATTGATTAACCGAAATTTACTTTTGCCATGATAAAGATATTTCAACAGTATAAATGGGCATTGACAGCCATTCTGATCACAGCGACATTTTCAGCTCATGCCCAGCGCGATACCATACTCCGGCAGGAGGTTGAAGTCGTAAAATCCTTTAGCCCGTCAGTAATGGATGCCCAGAAGATCAACGACATCCCGGTAATCAAGGATGTGGAACACAAAAAACCCAACTTCGATTACTCCATATTCAGCCAGCCGGTTTTCTCCACCTTTTCAGTCACCAATCTCCAGGCAGCCACCATCGTCGGGAAGCCTAAGGAGGAGGTTGGATATGGCCTGCTGCGCCTCGGGGCCGGCAACTACAACAAACCCTACGGGGAGTTCTTTTTTAATAACAAGAATGCCAAAAATTCCATCTTCGGATTGCATTTGAAGCACTTGTCGTCTCACGGGAAAATTGAACTCGAAGGCGGCGACAAGGTGAAAGCCCCATACTCCGACAACGAAGCCGAAATGTTTATCAAACACATGTTCAGACGGTCAACCCTGTCGTTCAATTTGAATTTCAACCACGATGGCTTCAACTATTACGGCTATCCCGGCGAAAACCCGATTCCCGACAGCATCGGAATATATGCACCCTATCTGGGTGAGCGGCAAGCCTTTACGAAAGGTGGAATCAATATCAGCCTGCAAAATCTGGCAGCCGGAAAAAGCGACCCCTCAACCGGGTTTGACTTCAGGTACCACCGCTTTGGCAACAAAAACGGCCAACGTGAACATTACGGAAACTTCACCATGAATTTCAAGAGGCCATCAGACCAGGTGGCGATCCTGGTCGATGCCGGAGTTGAACATTCGCAGACTTCACAGCTTTTTATTGACACACTCAATACCAAAGAGCTGCGCAAACAGACTTGGATATTTGGCAAACCCGCTGTTTTTATCGGAAATGAGACTGTTAACCTTAAAGCCGGGGTAAATCTCTGGATGACTTTCGACAGTCATTACAAAACCAATTTCAGACTTACCCCCAATGTCAGGTTTAATTTCGTTCCCGTAAAGGAGCTGATCAATGTGTTTGCCGGACTGGACGGAAACAACTACCACAACTACTATTCGGCTATCGCCTATGAAAATCCTTTTATCGACCCGGAGCTTTCAGTGAAAAACCACTTTGAAAAGTTCAGGTTTTACGGAGGTTTCGACGGCAAATTCTCCACAAGGACCAACTTCAAGATTCAGGTGGACCATTCAACTTTTGTGGGACACCCATTCTTCTATATGGTACAGACCACATTGTCCGAAAATGGCACGATGATCGCAACTCCAATGGTTAACAACGTATTCGATGTCTTGTACGATGACATGAAAAAACTGAAATTTAACGGGGAAATTACGCATAACGTCGGAGAAAAGGTCAATCTTTTGCTGGGAGCAAGTGTGTACAAGTACACCATGGAGCGCGAACAGGAAGCATGGCATATGCCTTCATTTGATGCCACCCTGGCGCTCAGCTACCAGGTCACCGACCGGTTAAGGGTTGCCACAGATATTTATGCAATAGGCAAACGAAATGCCCTGATAAAAGATATTACTCCCGATGCAGTGATTCCCAACGAAATTTTACCGCTCGATATGGTCATCGATATGAATGCAAGAGGCATCTATGATATAACCGGAAAAATATCGGCCTTTGCCCAACTCAACAACTTCGGATTCCATAAATATGAACGCTGGCTGGGTTATCCGGTGCAGAGTTTCAACTTTCTGGGAGGCATCAGCATCTCGTTTTGAAACATAATATTTTAAACAAAAAGCCAATAATTGATCAAAATTCATTTTATTGATTATCAGTATTTTATACAATGTTAAGAAGTTGATAACTTGTTAAAAAAATCAATACCCTCTGCCCGTGGAAAAGACATTTCCACGGGTTTATTTTGTATATTTGCGTGTTTATGAAATCACGATTTCACTATTGTATAACTAATTGTAAATCATGATTTTAAAATATCCGGCAATGAATAACCGGGTTTTAATCAAAGCAGCGACAGCCGCAAGTCAAAAAAATTAAGAAACATCTGAAAAATGAGTGAAATAGAAAAGAATAATGTTGTGAGCGAAAACAACCGTAACAATAATGGACCCAACACCTACGGAGCCGACAGTATACAGGTGCTCGAAGGACTGGAAGCAGTACGCAAGCGTCCGGCCATGTATATCGGCGATGTTAACGACAAGGGATTGCACCATTTGGTGTATGAAGTCGTCGACAATTCCATCGATGAGGCCCTTGCCGGATATTGTTCCGAAATAGAGGTAATCATTCATGCCGACAACTCGATCACTGGAAAGGACAACGGACGCGGTATCCCTACCGAAATTCACACGAAAGAAAACCGGTCGGCGCTCGAAGTCGCCCTTACAGTTCTCCATGCCGGCGGAAAATTCGACAAGGACAGCTATAAGGTATCCGGCGGGTTGCATGGCGTGGGGGTATCCTGTGTCAATGCGCTATCTATCCACATGAAGGCGGAAATCCACCGCGACGGGAAGATTTTCGTGCAGGAATACTCTTGTGGCAAACCCCTCTACCCGGTTAAAACGGTGGGTGAAAGCGATAAAACCGGGACGATTATCACCTTTAAGCCCGACGACTCCATCTTCCTTACCACAACTTACAAATATGAGGTACTGGCTGCCCGCCTGCGTGAACTGGCATTTCTTAATTCGGGCATCCGTCTCGTACTCATTGATGAGCGGGTTGTTGAAGAAGATGGTCAGTTCAAATCAGATGTTTTTTATTCTGAAGACGGACTGAGAGAGTTTGTGGAATACCTCGACGATTCACGCGTTAGGTTAACCCCGGAGGTAATCAACATCTCCACCGAGAAATTCGGACTTCCTGTGGAGATTGCCCTGCAATACAACACTTCCTATTCCGAAAATGTACATTCCTACGTCAACAACATCAATACCATAGAGGGTGGTTCCCACCTCACCGGATTCAGGAGAGGCCTTACCCGCACAATGAAAAACTATGCCGACCATTCGGGAATGCTCAGTAAACTCAAAATTGAAATCAACGGCGATGACTTCCGCGAAGGGCTCACTGCGGTTATTTCGGTAAAAGTTCAGGAACCACAGTTTGAAGGACAGACAAAAACAAAACTTGGAAACTCCGATGTAACCGCACCCGTCGACCAGGCCGTCAGTGAAATGCTGTCAAATTACCTGGAAGAAAACCCCAAAGCCGCCCGAATCATCATGGACAAGGTTGTGCTTGCCGCACAAGCCCGGCACGCAGCACGCAAGGCCCGTGAAATGGTACAGCGCAAGAATGCCCTCACAGGCGGTGGCTTGCCTGGTAAACTTGCCGACTGCTCTGAACGTGACCCCGAAAAATGCGAGATTTTCCTGGTTGAGGGTGACTCAGCAGGGGGTACCGCCAAACAAGGCCGTAACCGTCGCTTTCAGGCCATTTTGCCACTCAGGGGAAAAATCCTTAATGTGGAAAAAGCCATGCTCCACAAAATTTTTGAAAACGAGGAGATCAAGAATATATTTACCGCTCTTGGCGTTACTATAGGCACCGAAGAGGATTCAAAAGCGCTTAACCTGAAGAAGCTTCGTTACCATAAGGTGGTGATCATGACCGATGCCGATGTCGATGGCAGTCACATTGCCACCTTGATTATGACTTTCTTCTTCCGGTTCATGCAGGAACTCATCCAGCGCGGACACCTTTACATTGCTTCGCCTCCTTTGTATCTCCTAAAGAAAGGCAAGAAAGAAACTTATGCCTGGACAGAACAGCAAAGGCTAAGGATCATTGAGGAATGGGCCGACGGAAATGAAAGCGCTGTGGGGACTCAGCGATATAAAGGTCTGGGGGAAATGAATGCCGAGCAGTTGTGGTCAACTACGATGAATCCGGAACAACGCACACTGCAGCAGGTTACCATCGAAAATGCCGCTGAAGCAGATCATATCTTCGCCATGCTGATGGGCGACGATGTACCGCCCCGCCGGAAATTTATCGAGGACCATGCCGTGTATGCCAATATTGATGCATAACCTTTTCCCGGTTCAGCCGGTTTACATTCGAAACTTCAAACTTATCTTGCATGAATATTTGTGTATTCTGCTCCTCGAGCAATGCGATTGATGATATCTATTTCAACGATGCAGAAAGGCTGGGGGAATTGATCGGCCTAAATGGCCACTGCCTCATCAACGGAGGGGCCAACGTCGGTTTAATGGAGGCTGTTACTATTGCTGCCCGCAAATCGGGTGCCCGTACGGTCGGCATTATCCCCGAAAGGATGCAGGAAAGAAATCTGGTATCGAACAATTCCCATGAAGTGGAAATCACCATCGGAATGATGGAAAGGAAGGAGAGAATGCGGCAGGTGTCTGACGCGTTTGTCGCCCTGCCCGGGGGCTTTGGGACGCTGGAAGAGATTCTGGAAGTGATTACCCTGAAACAGCTCGACTACCACAGGAAAGCTATTGTTTTTGTCAATACAGCCAACTTCTTCGGTCCACTTTTCGACCAGTTTGAAAAGGGCTTTACGGAGAACTTCAGCAAGGGGATCTATAAAAATCTCTACTTCATTGCTGCCTCTCCTGAAGAAGCCATCCATTACATCAACAATTATGCACCGGGTGAAGTAGTTACCAAATGGTTCATAGTGCCTGAGAAATAGACAGGTTTATATGCCGGCCAATTCGCCTGCAAACACATACGCCACAGGGCCTTTCAGCCAGATATCAGTAAAACCCGATTCCGTTTTTTCAAATGAAACACTCAGGTTGCCTCCCTTTGCTGTTACCGTAAACAAACCTTTGTCAACGCCTGATCTCAGTGCAGCACTTAGTGCCGAAGCAGTTATCCCGGTGCCACAGGCCAGCGTCTCTGCCTCCACACCCCTTTCGTAGGTATAAACGGTGAGGTGCATTGCATCCTGATACACAAAATTAACATTGGTGCCTTTTTCCCTGTAACGGTCGCTGTATCTGACTGCCCGGCCTTCGGCAAAAACATCCAGCCCTTCGAGTGAGTCGACAAAACGCACAACATGAGGGGAGCCGGTATCCAGGAAGTATTCATGAGCGGCAATATCCACCTGGCTCACATCCGACATCTTCAGGTTTACGTCCCCGTCAGGCTCCAAAAAAGCCTCGTGCGGGCCATCCACCGCAATAAAGGAGGAATGCTCGCCAACAATACCCAGTCGGTGCGCAAATGCAACGATACAGCGTCCCCCGTTGCCGCACATGCTTGCCTCCCGTCCGTCGGAATTGAAATAGCGCATCTCAAAATCGTAGTCAACTGCATTCTGCAAAAGCATCAATCCGTCAGCCCCAATACCAAAACGTCTGTCACAGAGCCTTTCTATGTATGAAATATTGTCAGCCGGAAAATGCATGTCCCGGTTGTCTATAATAATAAAATCGTTGCCCGCGCCGTGGTATTTAAAAAACGTAAGAACCATTGCCAATATAAATTATTCTGCAAAACTAAGACTTTGAGCGCTATAATAAAAGTTTTGGAAGTGAATTTTTCCGGGAACAAACTTTTCACTCCCCGGAACAATCCGGGCTGCTTAGCTGTTAAAAATTGCAAAATAAGATGTACAATATACTTTTATCTGTAAGAGTGGCAGCATTTTTGCGTTTTAAAGAAAGCTTAAGTATAAATGATGTTAAATCCTTTAAAATAATGAAAGAAATGAAAAATATAAGAAATTACACTTTAACCTTTCTGATGGTTGTGTCTGGTGCACTGATCGCCATTTTTATTTACACCAATTATTTTGAGAAGCCGCAGATTGTCACAGTTCAGGATGCACAGCAAATTCGATATGCCAGCCTTCCTTTATCGGCTGAGGGAAATCTGCCCGATCTGACCTATGCCGCTGAAATTGCTGTGCATGGCGTAGTGCACATTAAAACCCAATCGATGCGCGGAGGTTGGTCAAGCGGCAATCCCATGCTCGATTTCTTCGGTTACAGACAGGAGCCCCAGATTGCTCAGGGCTTTGGATCTGGTGTGATCTTGTCTGCCGATGGATACATTGTCACCAACAACCATGTAATCGATGGGGCACAGAAAATTATCGTCGTGCTGAACGACAATCGCGAGCTTGAAGGCCGCCTGATAGGTTCAGACCCAAATACCGACCTTGCCTTAATAAAAATTGAAGCTGACAACCTGGCGTGGCTGCGCTATGGGGAGTCCGATGCACTGCGCCTGGGCGAATGGGTATTGGCTGTAGGAAATCCATTCAACCTCACCTCAACTGTTACCGCAGGGATTATCAGTGCAAAAGCCCGTAACATAGGTATCAATGCAACAGAATACAGTATTGAATCATTTATTCAGACCGATGCAGCCGTAAATCCCGGAAACAGCGGTGGCGCGCTGGTCAACCAGAGAGGCGAAGTGGTAGGTATTAACACAGCCATAGCCTCGCGCACAGGCTCGTTCGCGGGATACTCCTTCGCCGTTCCTGTCACTATTGTCAGAAAAGTTGTAGAGGACCTTAAGGAATTTGGTGAAGTTCAGCGGGCCCTCCTTGGTGTTTCAATAGAAACAGTGAATGCCGATGCGGCAAAAAAATACCAACTCGAAAAAATCGAAGGCATTTATGTAAGAGACGTTGTTGAAAATGGAGCAGCCAAAGAAGCAGGAATCAGGCAGGGAGATGTGATTATTGCCGTAGGAAATAAAAAAGTCAACACAACCGCCGAGTTACAAGAGACTGTAAGCCAATACCGTCCGGGTGATGATGTGAAAATTACAGTAAAAAGAAACAATTCGGAGAAACTATTTACAGTAACCTTGCGTAACATGTTAGGTGATACAGCAATAATCAGGACCGGGAATCAGGTACTTGGCTCCGAGATGGAAACCGTAACCGATCAGGACAAACAGAGGCTCAGAATCAACAGGGGCCTCAAAGTTGCGAAGATCGGCAATGGCAAATTGAAGGAGGCGGGAGTAACCGAAGGATTTATCATTACAGATGTGAACAAAAGGCCTGTTAATGAAGTTAATGAATTTCGAAGGATTATATCAGGTGCCCGTGGAGGAATTTTAATTGAAGGAGTTTATCCGAATGGAGAAACAGCATACTATGTTTTTGGTGTTAATTGATGAATGCATCGTTAACAATTAATTAATCAGAATACCCTCTAAACAACAAAGGGCATCTGTAATTATTATTGTACTATATTTGCACGTTTTTTAAGAATAGTTTATGAGACAGCTAAAGATCACAAAATCAATCACTAACCGTGAGAGTGCCTCTTTAGACAAGTACTTGCAGGAAATTGGTAAGGAAGAGCTGATTACTGTGGAGGAAGAAGTTGAATTGGCGCAACGGATCAAAAAAGGGGACCAGGCGGCTTTGGAAAAGCTGACCCGGGCCAACTTGCGCTTCGTTGTGTCGGTGGCCAAACAGTATCAGAATCAGGGGCTTAGTTTACCCGATTTAATCAATGAGGGTAACCTTGGATTGATTAAAGCTGCCGAAAAATTCGATGAAACCAGGGGTTTCAAGTTTATTTCCTATGCTGTTTGGTGGATAAGGCAATCTATATTGCAGGCTTTGGCCGAGCAATCACGTATTGTGCGGCTTCCCCTCAACCAGGTAGGATCACTCAACAAGATCAACAAAGCATTTTCGAAATTTGAACAGGAACACGAACGCAGGCCTTCTGCTGAGGAATTGGCCGAGACACTGGACCTGCCCGCCGACAAGGTGGCAGATACCATGCGCGTTTCAGGCCGTCACGTTTCAGTAGATGCCCCTTTTGTTGACGGTGAAGACAACAGCCTCCTCGACGTACTCGTCAACAGCGACTCTCCCAATGCAGACCGGGCCCTGATACAGGAATCATTGTCCCGCGAAATTCACCGTGCCCTCGCGACACTTACCGAAAGAGAAAGCGATATTGTTCGTCTTTTCTTCGGAATTGGCTGTCAGGAAATGACCCTTGAGGAAATAGGTGAAAGATTCGGACTTACCCGTGAAAGAGTAAGGCAAATCAAAGAGAAGGCCATCCGCCGTCTGCGGCACACCTCACGTAGTAAATTGTTAAAAACTTACCTCGGCTAAAACTGGCAGGTAAGCAAAAATAAAAACCGCCCCGGTTCTCCGGAGCGGTTTTTTATTTTATGCCTGTCAATATTCCTACTTGATCAGTTCTACACTTCGTTTAACAAACCGGTCAAGATCAGCTCCCCTTAAAAGACCGTTGGCAAGCAATGCAAGGTCAACCATCTGTTTGGCCAGTTTATTGTTCCGGCCAAACTCTTTCAGCTGATTGCGCTTCTGCTCCTCCAGTCCGGCAACTTCCTTATTCAGGACTTCAAGCTTTTCAGAGTCTGCAGATGCGACCTCCTCATCCTTCTTGTCCTTTTTGGCCTCCTCAAGCCCTTTCACTTCGGCCTTCCTGGTTTCCAGTTCAGCACTCAGGCTTTTCAAGGCTTCACCCAGTTCCTTATCTTTCTGCTTTAATACTTTTTTAACCAAAGGATGAGCAGTGTTTACAACCAGGTTAAGACTCTCAGGCAGATCACCGTAAAAATTCATTCCCCCCTGGAACTGGCTCATGTCCTTCATGCGCCGCATCCATTC
>CAYMXK010000186.1:0-8911 GCA_964393915.1 uncultured Prolixibacteraceae bacterium | reverse complement strand
TTGCTCCTGCAACATAAGCGGTGCTGATATAATGGAAAAAATCCACATCGGCATTTTTAGCAAACTCAAGAATACCTGCCAAACTTTTTACATTCGATTTGAAAACAGTTTCACGCTTTCGCTCAGCAAAGCTTGGATCAGAAGCGCAATGGATAAGCTGACCTGTGTCTTCACAGAGTTTTTTGTCTTGTGCTTCCGGAATGCCCAACATCGGCTCCAGCAAATCAATTTCCACCAACATCAAATGACTAATTAATTCTGTTATCCCGAACCATCCTAAAAGTTTAGAGATTCGTTCCTGCAAAGTTTCTTCTTTTGATGCCCGCCCAAGGACAATGACTTTAAAGCCGCTTTTAATCATGGATGCCATCAAGTGGCTGCCCAAAAAACCGGTAGCTCCGGTCAGGGCTATTTTTGACTTATCTTTATCGAACATAAAAGAACTTTTTTAGACTATGAATACAATAAATTTTCTTTTCTGCAGCAACCTTGATTAACATTATATCGCACCTGCCTGATTGTGCCCGTTTTTACTGAATATTCATCCAGCAGGTTACCAGCTTCATAGGTTGCCTGTTGGATTCTTGAAACTTCCGCCGGATTGTTATGGTCGAAATAATAATCGTACTCCCAAACGCATCTTTTCCCATTGTCAAAAGGTGTAATAAACCCAAATTCATTTTTCAGGTGATGCTTTTGGGCAATATCCCGTAACCCGTCCTGTATTTCTGCAATCAGTGCTTTGTCGATCGGGAGATATAAAACAAGTGCGACAAAAGGTTTTTCCCTGCAACAGCGGGAACTTTGTATTCGGAAGGTATTCAACCATACGAGATCGTTCATCTCAGGTCTGGAGTATAGTTTCTCGAAAAAATGCCTTAAATCCGGGTCAATGTTTTTTGCCAGTTGAGCGGGAGAAGGCGCAAGTGCGGTTTCGGCAAGTTCCGGGAATTGGACGAGTTTGAGGTAAGAAAAAGGTTCATCGTCCGAAAGTTCCTTCAGTAAGCTCAACCACTCCGCCGAATTAAGCGCAGACAATCCCTGAAAAAGGGTTTTGAATAGTTTCTGGTCTATGGCAGGAAAGCCCATCTCACGGACGGAACGTAAAGCGTATTGATCTCCAATGAAAAGTACAAGATAGGGCATTGCCAATTTATCCACAAAAACATTTTTTGCTTCGGTGGCAAGTTTTTTGGTCGGGGCAATAAAAGAGGAAATAAACTCACTTCCGAGAATTCCTATCGCAAGGCCAATATGCCGTATTGCACAGTCCCTGGCGAAATCAATTGCACTCTCAAGAGTTTGAAAAGGTACAAGGATCCCGCCTTCATCATCGGTAACAGGATGGAGTTTCATGCTTACCGATACACAAATGGCAAACGCTTCTTGTTCGGAGTTTGAATTATTATACGAAAATAAGTTGGGTGAAGTAATGTCGTTCAAATTGAAAAACGAGCCATCTCTTGCAATAAACTCTGCGTCAATGTAGTTGTCGGCAGAAATTCCATAGGTGGTGGAAAAGAGGGAAAGCAAACCGGAGGTCATGATGTTGGCGCAAACCAGAGCTGCCGGTTCAGCTGAATGAACTCTGTAGCCTCGCTTTTTTGCTTCCTGCTGGAGATCAAATGATGCGATACCTGGTCCTACTTTCACAGACCAGTTCTTTTCATTAAAATCAATAGTCTTCATTCGGCCAAGATCAAGGATCACTCCTTCACTGAACACTAATCCATGACTTGATGCGCCATTGCCCCGCACGACATAAGGGATATTATTCTTATTCAATAGTTTAATGATGGAAGAAATCTCTTCATTTGAATTGGGCATGACAACATATTCAGGCATTTTAAAAGTTACATGAGGACACAAGTCATGATGATAAGCAATTCTAACTGCGGGGTCGCCAGTAGCCCAATAGTCGCCAACAATTCCTTTTATTTCAGTAAGGATAGTGTCATCTTCCGATTGAAATATTTCACCGCCACTTTTTAGATAAGCACCTATATGGTCTTTTAGTGCCTTCATTACTTTTGAGGGCCGCATTTCATTCACATAGTAACACTGATAATCGCACTTGCCACATAGATTGCAACTTTCTGCAATCTCAACACATTTTTCAGTGACAGGGATTGTATCCTCTGCAATCGCAGCATAAAGATCCATTCTACCTACGGGATAAAAACTCGCATAATGCTTTTCCAAACCTGAAAGACAAACACCACTACCCAGAAAATCAATTTTGCACATGGCATAATGCCGGCAATTTTTGGCGGTTTTTAGTATCTCATTCATAATTATCCAAAAGTTTGCGCTACGAAATTAAATACATCAGTTCCTGGAATAATTACACTATTAAATTGAAAGATTACATTATTCACACATTTTAATGATAGTATGTGAATTGTGTAAATGTTTCCAGTAATTGTGTAAAGTTTTTCTTGCTAAACATATCTAAGTTTGTGTGCAATATGTGGTTATTGGTTTAACCTGGAAAATAATGCTATGACTACTGAAAAAGCTTCAAAAGAATCTCATTTCAAGCTTAGGGATTTTCCATCTTTGATAAAGGAAACAGCAATTAACTGGACTAAAATTGATCCCTGGCGTTTGAGTGCGGTGGTCTCCTACTTTGCATTATTGTCTATGCCCGGTTTGATTGTAATCATATTCAGCATTCTCAATTTTTTCTGGAAAGGAGAAACTGTAGAAGGAGAGATTTATGGGCAAATTGAATCCGCACTAGGGGCTCCAGCCGCAGATACGATCGAATCTATTTTTAAAAAAGCCAGCGAAACCCAAACATCGTGGCTTTCAGCAATTATTAGTATTGGGGCGCTTATTTTTGGAGCAACAGGTGTTTTTTATCACCTGCAGATTTCTATCAACAGGATATGGAACCTTAAATCTAATCCGAAAAACGGATTTGTCAAATATCTTATTGATCGCACAAAAAGTTTTGGATTTGTATTGATAATCGGGTTTTTACTTATAATTAGTTTTGTTGTATCCGCCCTGCTTAAATCATTGGAGGGATATTTTGCAAAATGGCTACCTGATGTGGCTTTTTATTTTCTTTTAATTGGCGAAATAGTGGTTTCATTTGGAGTAGTATATGTCCTTTTTGCATTGATATTTAAGTATTTACCCGATGTGCTTATAGGCTGGAGAAGTGTTTGGGTTGGCGCATTGATTACAGCTATATTGTTTACCTTAGGTAAGGAATTACTCAGTTTTTATTTTGGATTTTTAAGCCCTGGTAATGTATATGGAGCCGCCGGATCCGTAATTATCATCCTGTTGTGGGTTACTTATAGCAGTCTCATCCTATTTTTTGGAGCCGAGTTTACCAAGGTATATACCCTACGTTATGGCTATAAAATGGAACCTAAAAGCCATGCTATGTTTACTGATTAAGCATGTTGAAATAGCACCTTACAGTGTGTGAATAATGTAACTCTTTCTAAAATTGTGTAATGCCTAATTTAATTTGCCGCAATACTTTTACGATGTAATATATTTAGTGATAACAACATGAAAACAACTTATAATAATTCACGTGCAAAGGCAAAGTAATCAATGGCCCGGCATCATCCGATTTAAAAAAGAGACTTAAAATGGGGCAAGAAGAAGAAGTCGAAAAAAGAATATCAAAATAACTTTCAGGTAATTTATAATCAAGGAATCTTTTAAAATAATACACTATGTCTAAAAAAATGATTTCCGTATTAGTTGGCAGTCTTAGAAAAGACTCCTTCAACAGAAAAATCGCAATGGAAGTAAAAAAAATCGCTTCCCCAAATCTGGAATTTGAAATTCTGGAAATTGGTCAACTGGGTTACTATAATGAAGATATAGACCAGGGTAACCCACCAATGGAATGGGTGCAATTCAGAAACAAAATCAAAAATTCTGATGGATTTTTATTCTTCACTCCGGAATACAACCGGGGCATCCCTGCTGTCTTGAAAAATGCTATTGATGTAGCTTCAAGGCCCTATGGGCAAAATAGCTGGAAAGGAAAGCCCGGAGCCGTGGTAAGTGTTTCCATTAGTGCTTTGGGGGCATTTGGAGCCAACCATCATCTACGCCAATTGATGGTTTTTATTGACGTTCCGATGATGCAGCAACCTGAAGCGTATATTGGAAATGCACAGAAATTATTTGACGAATCAGGCAATTTGGTAGAGGATACAAGAATCTTTCTTCAAACCTTTATTGATGCCTATGAAAATTGGGTTAATAAATTTTGAAAATCTATTTCGCCGGTATTAGGGGGTCTATGACTACCCGAATCCTGCCTATCAAAATCTTGATTTCCTAAAATAGCATGAGAATCGGCAGACAAAAACAACTTTGAACGGTTTAATTTTCAGTATAAGCAGTGTGGCATAAATACCAATATTTTGAAGCATGGCACTTACTAAATATAAAGAGAAACGAAATTTCAAAGAAAGTCCCGAACCTACGGGTGGCAGCCCCGATAGTGAACATCTTCGCTTTGTAATTCAGAAGCATGATGCTTCACGTTTGCATTATGATTTCAGGTTGGAAATGGAAGGTGTGTTGAAAAGCTGGGCAGTGCCTAAAGGTCCTTCCACTGACCCTGACATAAAACGCCTTGCCATTATGGTGGAAGACCACCCCTATGATTACAGAAACTTTGAAGGAATCATCCCAAGTGGCTACGGTGCCGGAACCGTAATGGTTTGGGACGAAGGTTTTTATGAACCTGCTGATGCGAAAGGAAATGATAAAATAGCACAGGACGAGGAATTGCAAAAAGGAATTCCTGCCGGCAAGTTGCATGTGGTATTGCATGGCAAAAAACTGAAAGGTGAATATGCTCTGGTCAAAACTCATGGCAGAGGCGAAAATTCCTGGCTGCTGTTTAAGGTAAAAGATAAATATGTTTCTAAGGAAGATATCACGCTGAAAAATAAATCGGTTATTTCCAAAAAAACATTAGCACAGATTGAAAAAACCACAACTAATTTTTACAACGCAAAGCGGGTTAAAGGATCTTCATCGAAAAGCAAAAAAGAAGCTTCGCTCAACAAACGCAGCGATGTAAAAGCGGATTCGGCAAAAAATAAAAGGGAAACTGAGAACATCATTGCCCCTTATGAAATCCTGGCCAAAGCGAAAACAGCAAAGTTTCCTTCTAAATTGGCTCCCATGCTGGCTAACATGGTCGATAAACCGTTTGATAAAGAAAACTGGCAGTATGAAATTAAATGGGATGGCTACCGGGTAGTTGCGTTTTGCAATAAAGATATGGTAGAATTGAAATCGAGAAATGATAAATCCTTCAACGAAAAGTTCTATCCTGTTCATAAAGCTGTGCAACAGTGGAACATCAATGCAGTGGTAGATGGGGAAGTAGTAGTTTTGGATGAAGGCGGCAAACCAAATTTTGGTGCCTTGCAAAACTGGCGAAGCGAAGCGGATGGAGAGATATTTTACTATGTGTTTGATTTGCTCTGGTTGAATGGAAAAGACCTGATGCAAATACCGTTGAGTGAAAGAAGAACCATTTTAAAACAAAACATTCCTGAAAACAGCATCATTCGTTTTAGTGAAAACTTTGAAGTAAGCGGAATAGAATTTTTTGAAACCGCAGAAAAGATGGGGTTGGAAGGAATTATGGCCAAAAAATCTGACAGCACCTATTCAGCAGGAAATCGTTCAAAGGATTGGTTAAAAATCAAAGCCAGCAAAAGACAGGAAATGGTAATTGGGGGTTATACGAAAAATGATGATTCATCAAAATCATTCAGCTCATTAATACTTGGCGTTTATGAAAAAGGGAAGTTGATTTATACAGGCAAAGTAGGAACTGGATTTAGCGATGATCAACAAAAAGAAATGCTTGAACAGTTTAAGCCTTATATAACTAAAACGACACCTTTTGCAGAACAGCCTGACATTAATAAAGCTTCACGCTTTCGGCGCAATCCACCCAATGCAACAGCAGTTTGGATGAAACCGGAATTGGTTTGCGAAGTGGGCTATACAGAAATGACAACAGATGGAATTATGCGACATCCATCATTTAAAGCCATGCGTATGGATAAAAATGCAAAAGATGTAACCAGTGAAAAAGCTATGGACACCAATGAAATAACTTCAACGAAAACAGCTAAAGCAGAAACCATATTAAAACCTGCCGGAAAGAAAGACCGCAAAACATTTTTAAATCCCACAGAAAAAACTCAGGTGCGGAAAATTAACGGGCACGAAATAAAGTTCACAAACCTGAATAAAGTCTATTGGCCTGACGAAAATATCACCAAACGTGTTATGCTCAATTACTATTATCAGGTAGCACCTTACATTTTGCCTTATCTGAAAGACCGGCCACAATCTATGAACCGTCATCCGGATGGCATCAACGGGAAAAGTTTTTATTTTAAAAATGTAAGAGGTACCGCTCCGGAGTGGGTTGAAACCTTTGATTATAAAAGCGATGCTGACAACCGCCTCAGAAAATACCTGGTGGCAAAAAATGAAGCAAGTTTGTTGTATATGGCTAATTTAGGTTGCATTGAAATGAATCCCTGGCATAGTAAGGTTGAAAAAGAAGATTATCCCGATTGGTGCATCATCGACTTAGACCCTGCAGAAAATACTTTTAACCAGGTCATAGAGGCAGCAAATGTTACGAAAAATATTCTGGAAAGTATGGGAGTTACATCATATCCAAAAACAAGCGGCTCCACAGGCATACATGTTTACATTCCGATGGGTGCAAAATATACCTATGAACAATCAAAGGAATTTGCCCGGATCATTGCCACATTAGTAAATAGAGAAATTCCAAAATTCACAAGCATTGAACGCACTGTAAATTCAAGAAAAGGAAAAATCTATATCGATTTTTTACAAAACCGGTCACACGCTACAGTAGCAGCGCCGTACTCTTTAAGACCCAGACCCGGAGCAACGGTGTCAATGCCTCTTCGGTGGGAGGAAGTAAAAAAAGGATTAAAGATGAGTGACTTCAACATTTATAATGCTATTGAAAGAATAAAAAACGCAGGTGATATTTTCAAGCCAGTACTCGGCAGAGGAATTAATTTAGAAAAGGTAGTTAAGAATTTCAATAAAGAATAACATGCAATACAATACTCATACTTATGCTCAATTACATGATAGCTACATGCCTCCTGAATGCCAGTATACAGGATTGGTTATTCCGTCAGCCTGGGGAAATGTCTGGATTTGTAATGTAGAAAACGGATATTTACAAGCAACCGGGATTGATAAAAATAACAGAAAACAATTAAATATAAGATTATGAGAGCAATTTGGACAGGTTCAATCAGCTTCGGGTTAATAAATATTCCCGTAAAGTTATTTTCGGCAGTTCAGGAAAGTTCTCTTGACCTGGATATGCTCGACAGTAAAGACCACTCTAATATTAAATTTAAAAGAGTAAACGAAAGCACGGGTGAGGAGGTTGCTTACTCCGATATTGTGAAGGGTTATAAACTCGATGACGACTATGTTATTCTGGAAGCAGAAGATTTTGAAGCAGCAGATGCTACAAAAACCAAAATGATCGAAATCATAAACTTTGTCGATCAACAGGAAATTGATAGTCTTTACTATGAGCAACCCTACTATCTGGAACCTGAGAAATCAGCAATGAAGGCTTACGCTTTGTTGCGGGATGCTCTTGAATCATCAGGCAAAGTTGGAGTTACAACATTTGTATTACGAAATAAGGAAGGATTGGCAATTCTCAAGCCCTACAATAACGTAATTGTGTTAAATCGTATTCGCTTTTCGCAGGAAATAAGAGACTATTCTGAATTAAACCTGCCTCCTGTATCAAAAGCCAAAACGAAAGAGATGGATATGGCAAATAAATTGGTAGAGCAGCTAACCGAAAAATTCAGCATTGAAGAATATAAAGACAATTACACTACCAAGCTCTTAAAAATTATTAAGCAAAAATCAAAAGGTAAAAACCCCGTAGCCCCAAAAATGAAAGTGGTGCATAAACAAAGTGATGATTTAATGGAGATGCTAAAAGCAAGTTTAGCTGGAGGGAAGAAAAGTAAAACTGCGTAATGTATTTTTGCATGGTGCAGAGCACCCAAATATATGTAGTTACAGCATCAAAATTTAGCTAAAGGTGCAGAGCACCGAAACACCGAAATGAGTTTTTTAGCACGCCCTGTTTATTTAAGTCAAATATCTTCAAAGAAGAAAGTGTGAATTCTGAAAAATTTTTCTAAAAATGTGTAACGCAATACATTCTCAATTTATCAATTTTGTTAAAGCCCATGTGTTTACGGCGACCCACGGTCGTTTTAATCAGATGTATTGCAAAAAGACACAGAAATTAATATTACATGATGAAGACACAAATGGAGATAATAGAAATTAAAGTGATGCGCGGCCCTAATTTCTGGTCAGGATACAGGAAAAAACTAATTGTAATGAAACTTGACATTGGAGATTGGGAGCAGCGGCCTACAAACATGATTGATGGGTTTGGGGAAACACTGGAACGGGTTCTCCCCTCTTTAAAAAGTCACTGTTGCTCTGAAGGAGTTGAAGGTGGTTTTTTAATGCGGGTAAAAGAAGGTACCTGGCTCGGACACGTGGTAGAACACATTGCACTTGAATTGCAAAAACTGGCTGGGATGGATTGTGGTTTCGGGCGAACACGTTCTACCAATGTAAAGGGTATTTATCACGTTGTATTTTCGTATGTTATTGAAAATGCAGGAATATACGCTGCTAAAGCTGCTGTTAATCTGGTGAGTAAGTTGCTTAGCGAATCAGATTACAATGTGGATGATGATATACATGAGTTACAACGAATATTTAACAGAGAAAAATTAGGACCCAGTTCTTCTTCTATTGTAAAAGAAGCTGAACGTAGAAACATTCCTTACAC
>CAYMXK010000185.1:0-8936 GCA_964393915.1 uncultured Prolixibacteraceae bacterium | reverse complement strand
AGGCTTCAACCCTGGCAAAGACGCTGTCGTTCATGCCATATAACCTTCTGAAATCTGCAGCCCTCTTAAATGAGCCTCCCTTCTCCCTGTAACGCACAAGGTTAATCTTAACCTGCCGTGGAAGATCCAATGAGTCAAGGACTCCGGAAGGGATCGTATTGGGATTGAAAGGGAAAAGCGACATTAGCACCGGAGGTTGTCCGGCTTCCCTGTTTATTTCGAGTTCACTGATTAACCGCCTGGCCTCAGTGAAATCAGCCGGCTTTTTAAAATCAACCTTATCGGCAAAGTAGTTCAATGCCAATACCAGTACCAACATTATTCCCAGAACCGTAAATCCCTGACGTTCAGTTCTGTTAAATGTGAAATATTCACGAAAAAGTTGCTTTAGTTCTTTTTTCTTCATTGCCTGGGGGTATTCAGTAAGCCGAATATAGAAAAAAACTTTGAATACCTGCCTGTTTAGTACCAGGCAACGAGAAAAAGATCAGGGATTCAGCCTAAATTTTTATCAATCCGATGCTTTGCAGAAATATAAACGCAATACACAGGGGCGCCAGAAAACGAACAATAAAAATAAAGAAGGGTAAATATTGCGTTTTCAACTTTCCTGCATTTGACAATTCTATTTTGATTTTGTCACGGCCATAAAACCAGGCTACAAAAATCACAATCAACAACCCACCTAAAGGCAACATAATATTGGCTGAAGTAAATTCGAGCAAATCAAAGGTATTAAGTCCAAACAAACGAACTTCAGACATTATCCCCCCTGAAAGTGCAGCCATTACTCCAAAAATTGATACAACAGCGGTGGCTATCCATGTAGCAGACTTGCGTTTAAGGTTAAGCTCCTCGACGAAAAACGCTACAATTACTTCAAGCAGTGAAATAGTTGAAGTAAGCGCTGCAACAGCCAGCAAAACAAAAAATATCAATGCAAAAAAGTAACCTCCGGCCATTTGCTGAAAAATATTGGGCAAAGCAATAAACACAAGTCCTGTTCCCTGCTCCGGAGTAATCCCAAAGGCAAAAACCGCCGGAAAGATGGCAATACCTGCCAGGATAGCTATAAATAAATCGGTGAATGCGACTGTCACCGCAGTACCGGCCAAATTGTTGTTCTTTGGCATATAGGAGGCATAGGTGATCAGCGTACCCATACCCACACTAAGTGAAAAGAACGACTGCCCCAGAGCTTTCAGCACTGTTGACGCATCAATTTTTGAGAAATCTGGTTTAAAGAGAAATTTTATTCCTTCAAAAGCTCCGGGAAGCGTAACAGAACGAATTATTAAAATCAACAAAATCAGGAACAGGAGCGGCATAAGAATCTTTGTCGATTTTTCAATTCCATTTTTGACTCCGGAAAATATTATTACCGCTGTTAAACTTATAAATACAAAAAACCATAACACAGGCCTGAATGAGCTGCCATGAAAATCTGCAAACATCATCTTAAGTTCATCCGGAGATTTACCCGAGAAACCGTTTATCAGTGACTGGTATATGTATTCAAGGGTCCAGCCCGCCACGGCAGAATAAAATGCAAGAATCATAAAAGCTGCAGCTACGCCCATAATACCAACAAAATACCAATGCTTCCCTGGAGCCAGCTTACGAAATGTTCCCACTGCATTTTTTTGCGCCGACCTGCCGATTATAAATTCAGAAAGCATAACGGGAATACCGATAATCAGAATTAGTAACAGATATATTAAAAGGAAAGCACCTCCGCCATTTTCTCCGGCAACGTATGGAAAACGCCAAATGTTACCAAGGCCAATAGCCGAACCAACTGTTGCTGCAATAACCCCAAACTTTGAACCGAATGACTCCCGGGCGCCTGTAACTTCTTTCATGAATACTATTTTAAAATATAATAATTACCGAAAAACATATCTGTTGGCAAAAACAAGGCTGTAAAAATGCGAAATTATTCCATAGTCACGGCAAACATAAGAAAAGATTTCCGGCCGGAAATGCTGCTTAAGAACCCTTATCTGCATCAGAAAGGATAGCCTATGGCAAAAGAAAAATTGAAGTCGTTTCCCGTAATCTTCCTGGCACCGGGTATCCAGCCGTTGTTCTCCTCCTGTGCCGGATCGCGTAGTTTAAATCCCAGGTCGAGCCGGAAAATGAAATAGTCGAAGTCGAGCCGAAATCCAGTTCCCGTTCCCAGAGCCAGCTGTTTGTAAAAACTTCCGGGCCTGAACTGGGCCCCCGGCCGGTTGTCCCTTTCATTGATGGCCCAGATATTCCCGGCATCAATGAAAAAGGCACTTTCCAGATATCGGATCAGGCGAAAACGGTACTCCAGGTTGCCTTCTAACTTAATATCTCCCGACTGGTTGGGATACGACCGGGGTGGGGCCTGGTAGGTTCCAGGCCCCAACGATCTTACCTGCCATGCCCTGATACCGTTCGCTCCCCCTGTAAAATACTTCTTTTCAAAAGGCAACACGTCAAAATTCCCGTATGGCACGCCAATTCCGAAAAAGAACCGGCCCACAACTGTATTGTAGCGGTCAATCATAAAACCCCGTCTCAGTTCAATATCTGTTTTTACATATTGTGCATACCTCGAATCCAGCAACCTGAAAAATTCCTGCGGCTTAAATCCAATTGTATCGCGCTCTGTAACTTTTTGTGCCCCGGCAATATGACTCGCCAGGTTAAGAAGGTTACCTGCCGACTCCGCAAAAAAACGCAGGTAAAAGTAACTTCCCCTTGTCCTGATTTCCTGGGTGTTGATTATATAGGAATAATTGGTAGCCATAATCAGGTGATCAGTGAAGCTGCTCTTGATGTAAAGGTCATATATGGAATTCAGAAATTCAGGATCAAACCTGGAAAGATTAACCATATTGAAATCCAGAATATTCAGGTTGTGCCTTTTATGTTCGGAAGTCATCCATTCATAGCCCAGCTTTACCGATGATATGGTACGGGTATAGTCGGGCCGCCGTTGAAAGTTGTAGCCCAGGGAGAAAATTGATTTGGGGAGAACGTTGCCAAACGATTTAAACAGCGAAGCCGGACCTATCAGCTTTGGGACTATCAGGTTGGCTTCGAGACCAACTTCCCGGGTATTAAAATCGAAAGATTCGTTACTCACAATGGCTTGCTGCCTTTCCATGGCGCCTTTTAGCTTTATCTGCAAAATTTCGGCACTCCTGAATAAATTCCGGTGCGAATAGTTGACATTGCCCGCAACTCCTAAATTACCGGAGGTGTTGGTCCCCTCAAGATCAAAGGATACCGACTGTCTTGGCAGGGGGGCAAGGTCGATAAAACAGTTCAGCAACGCACTGTCGGCCTGGAGTTGCTGAAAGTAAATATTAATAAACCTGAATTGTCTCAGGCGATTAAGTGCGGTAAAAGTTTCCTCGGCATTGCTAAGCTTGTAATAATCACTGTTTTCCATTCGATTTAGACGCATAAACAGTTTAGGGTTAAATCCGGAGTTTCCCCTCGATATAAAAAGGTTCCCGGGGAAAACCAGGGTATCATGAACATTACTAAGCCGGGCATCGGAAAGTGGGTAATCATCAATGATCGACCAGGTAAAACTGTTGATCCTGTATGGCCTGAATATCCGCATGGAATCCTGCCTGCTCTCAGCCGGCAGGCTGATTCCCAGCTCCAGATGGGCAACATTTTCATTATCCAGCGTATCCGCCTCAAAATATATCATGGGCTTCGAGAAATAATAGTAACCCTCGTTGCGAAAAAAGTTTACGATGTTGTCCCGCTCCAGATCCAGCTTGTCGAGATCAAAAGGATTACCCTGTTTAAGGTGCAGAGGTTTGTACTGTGATTGAAATAAACTGTCATAATCCTTATTTTCAATCTTATAGGTAAGATTGCCGATTTTGTATACCTCCCCTGTGTTAATAGTATATGAAAGGTTTGTTTTCTGCCGTTTTTCGTTCAGCACGGCATCATACTTCACCTCTGCCTCGTAAAAGCCTTTATTGTGAAGGTATTGGGTAAGCTGACCCTGCGATTGGATAGCCAGGTTCTCATTGTAAATCATGGGAGGCTCCCCTGCCCTCTTTAACCAGCTGTCGGCCTTTTCCTTCGATGAAATATTGTAAAGCCACAAATGAAACCTGAAAAATCCAAGAATCCGGGTGTTTTCCCTCTGGCGGAGGTAGCTCTTAAATTCCTCCCTGTCGATCTCAGGGTTATCAATGTCGATAATTGTCTTATTCAGTAAATATTCATTTTCCCCGACATACCGGGTGGTTGAACAGGAAAACATAATGACCGGCAACGCCATGCTTAAAACAGCCCTGGCGCACCTGTTGCTATATATTCGAAATTTCCTCACAGATGACTCACATTTTATGCAAAAATAATGAAGTGTTTTATCAGGAATGACTTATTTTCGGTGAAGATTAAAAAAAACATCCAAAGTGATCAGCAAAAATAAAATAAAACTGATTAAATCCCTGGAATACAAGAAATACCGGGATATTCACCAGTTGTTCCTTGCAGAAGGAAATAAAATTGTAACAGATCTTCTTCACTCAAATATAGAAGTGAGGACATTGTTTGGCACTCCAGAATTCCTGAGTCAAACGGAAAATCTTATAAAACAAGGCACAGAGGTCATAGAATCAAACCATGCCGGTATTAAATCGGCCAGCCTGCTGCAAAATCCTCAGGAGGCAATCGCACTTTGCCAAATCCCCTCCTATAACCTTGCGGATGCTGATCCTTCCACACAACTTCTGATCTGTCTGGACAATATTCAGGATCCGGGAAACCTGGGGACAATCATCAGGGTGGCTGACTGGTTCGGAATCGAAAATATTGTGTGCTCCTCAGGCATGGCAGACACATTCAATCCTAAGGCCGTACAGGCCTCCATGGGATCATTAGGACGGGTAAAGGTTCATTATACCTCGCTGGATAAATTCCTGTCTGCAGCGTCAGGAAAAGGGGTTACAATCACTGGCGCTTACCTTGATGGCGAAAATGTTTTCACATCTTATCTCCCGGAATCAGGGATACTGGTGATGGGCAACGAAGGACGGGGAATTTCAGAAGATCTGGCCGGCTATATCAGCAAAAAAATCAGCATACCATCATTTTCAAAGTCAGCAGCTCATGCTGAATCCCTCAACGTGGCAACAGCCACAGCCATTCTCTGCGCTGAATTCAGAAGAAGGAGTATCTCCCCCTGATTACTCAAAGTGAAACAGAATCGTGAAAATATTGGAGCGCAACGATCTGATTGCCTCGGTGTAGTATTGCCTCTGTGTAAAATCAGGACCAGGCCCAAGCATGTCGTTAAGTCCAAGACTGGCCTTTGCCTCTACTGAAAACCTGAAGAACTGCAGATAAACGTCCCATCCTGCTCCCACTTCAGCATAAAATCCTCCCCTTTTAAGCCCCACGAGGTCCTGCGAAGCCGATTTTGAAATATCGATACGGTAAGCACCCCCGGCTACAACATATGGACGACCATTATTAATCCTCAGTGCTTTATACTTCAGCAACACAGGAAAATCAAGAAAAGTAGATTTTATGGAGTATTCATATTGGGTTTCAGCAAAATCAAAATTGTTGTCGATAACAGGAATGTTATAGTGTAACTTTCTCTCTCCAAACGACATACCTGGCAGGAAACGGAGGTCGAGGTCACGGTTAATTCTCAGGTTCGAAATGATACCCACTGTGAAACCGGGAACCAATCCGGAGATATCTGCCCTTACGGTATCAAATGCTCCTACCTGAGGGGTGGTCCCTGCCCAGGTTTGAGGAAAAAAGTCAGGATTCTCGCCAATGGGCATATAATTCAATACATTGAAATCAAGCGTATTGATGCCGAGGGTAAACCCAAAATGCAGTAGTTTGTCATCAAACGTAGTCAGGTGCTTCAGTTTGATCTTTTGACCAACCGAAACAAACCCCAGCAAGATTAAAACCAGAAATAATATAGCCCTTTTCACAAATCCGGAAATCAGTTTAGTTTAAAACAGCCTAATCGTATATTTATTGTGTGCATCTTCAACGTTACTTTATACCAGTATAAACCGACACTACGCCAAACGTCAGTTGCCTGACTTTGCAATCACGGAATCCGGCATTTTCCATAATCCCGATAAAATCCTCCCGCTCAGGAAAGCTGTTGACTGATTCAGGAAGATAGGTGTACGCCTCTTTGTCCTTTGAAACCAATCGCCCCAACCGGGGAAGCAGGTGCTTAAAATAAAACTGGTAAATATTGCGAAAGGGAAAGGCGGAAGGCCTTGAAAACTCTAAAACAACAATTTTACCGTCCGGCTTAAGCACACGGTTCATTTCACATAGCCCTTTGAGGGTATTCTCGAAATTCCTGACGCCAAAAGCAACTGTCTCAGCGTCAAACTGATTATCGTCAAACGGAAGATTCTCGGAATCTCCCTTGATAAATTCGACAGTAGTGTCATTGTGAATATTTGGAAATTTTTTCCTGGCTATCCGGAGCATGCCTTCGGAAAGATCAATGCCAACAATCCTTTCGGGTTTCAGCTTCAGCGCAGGTTTGATCATGTCGCCGGTACCGGTGGCTACGTCGAGTAAGGAAGCAACCGGCAGGTTACGAAGAGTGGAAACAGCCACTTTTCTCCAGTATTTGTCAAGATTAAGCGAAAGTGAATGATTCAGGAAATCATATTTCCCCGAAATATTGTCGAACATCTCTTCAACCTGACGCTTCTTACTCTCCCTGGAGTTTTTATATGGCTTTACACTCATCAGAGACCTGAGCTCATTTTATCGGTAAAACCAAGCGAAATATCATCAATCCGGATTTCCCCGCGGGTAACATGCCCCAGGGTGAAAAAGGGAACCCCCAGATCAAATAGCACATCCACAAACTCATCTTCCTTTTCGGGAGCCACATCAACAATAATACGCCCCATTGATTCGCCAAAAAGAAAAGCGTCGCGCCTGATCTCTGCATCAGTGGTAATATCAAATCCAAGATCATTGGTGAATGCAGCACGCAGGAGCGTAAAAAACAATCCTCCTTTACCTACAGGGTTGGCACTGCTTATGAGCTGATGCTGGTGAAGTATCCTCAGGACATTCTGAATTTGCACTTCGTCATTGATATTGAAGGAAGGAAGCGGGGAATCTGAAATACCATGATAAAACTCCAGGTATTCAGAGGCGCCGATGTCATTCACCGATCTGCCGATCATGAAAATATTGTTTCCCTTTTGTTTAAATATGTGACTCGTAAGCTTATCCTTGTTGTCAACAAATCCCATCATACTGATAATAATCGTAGCGGGAACAGGGCCATGCCCCTTAAAATGGTCAAATCGAATTTTCCGGTCGGTAACCTTAAGATTGAAATGCCTGGCAGCATTTTCAAGTCCCTGTTTGGCCCCGGAGGCAATAGAGTGACCATTATGGTCGGCAAAGTCGATATGATAAAGAAAAGCGCTGACAGCAGTAGGTTTAGCACCAAAGCACAACATCTTACGGGCAGCCCGCGAAATCAGTATCTCCGTGGCAATCTTAGGATCGTCGGCGAGGTGGTGGTGATACGCATGGGTAGTCATTGCAAGAGACTGACCCGTTGAATCGAGTTCAAAAATACCACTCTCATCCATTGCCGTATCCTCCAGTGATTCGGGTGAGATATGTTGGTCACTGAAATCATTGAAGTAATTGATCGTCGAAAGATTAGGGTTCACCATAAGCGAATAAACCACATCTTCGAGGTTCTCGGGTTCCGGAACAATATCAATTATAAAATCTTTTTCTGCATTTTTATTTGGGTTCATCCTCTATATTTTTAGATGTTGAATCAGCAAAGGTAATTAAGATGAATAATTTTCAAGCGTCAAGCACTTTTTTTTTAATTTCGCTGTCTTTAATTGTATATTTCCGACATGAAAAGAACGGCACTAATTACAGGTTCCACATCGGGTATAGGGGCAGCAACCGCTCAAATCCTGGCAAAAAATGGTTTCCGACTGGTGATTACCGGCCGGAGATCCGATAGGCTGAAGGAATTCCGTGAAAAACTGGAATCTGAATTTAACGCTGAAGTACATACGCTGGCTTTCGATATCAGAAACAACGATGAAACAAAAGCTGCTTTAGGCTCCCTGCCGGATACATTTGCCCGGATTGATGTTCTCATCAATAATGCCGGACTTGCAGCAGGGCTGAACACGCTTCAGGAAGGATCGGTGGAGGACTGGGAGCAAATGATCGATACCAATATTAAAGGATTGCTCTATGTAACCCGGCTCATATCACCGGGTATGGTTAAACGCAAAAGCGGCCACATTATAAACATCTCATCCATAGCAGGAAGGGAAACCTACCCGATGGGAAATGTATATTGCGCAACAAAGTATGCCGTAGAAGCATTGACCAAAGGCATGCGAATAGACATGTTGCCGTATGGGATAAAGGTAAGTTCGGTATCACCGGGGGCAGTAAATACCGAATTTTCGCTCGTCAGGTTTAAAGGGGACAATGAACGCGCCCGGTCAGTTTACAATGGTTTCACTCCACTGATGGCAGAAGATATAGCCGAAACCATTCTGTTCGTACTGACAAGACCACCACATGTTAACATTGACGATATACTGGTCATGCCAACGGCACAGGCCTACTCCCGTGATTTTAACAGAACGGGTGTATAAATCAAGATAGAATTACTAAATCCATCATTTTTGAAAGCATTAATAATTACGCCTGTAAAAGATTCCCTGGAAACCACAAAAATGACCATCCAGGCCGTGTCAAAAGCGAAAGGGGACTTTTTATATTTAATATACAACGATTTCAGCAGCAAGGAAACCAAACAGTTCCTTAACGATAACCAGGACTTATTTAAATACGCTCTGGTCCATCTGGAAGATATTACCGATCATCCTTCACCAAACTACCACCTTGTATTGCAAATGGCTCAGCAA
>CAYMXK010000184.1:6000-8951 GCA_964393915.1 uncultured Prolixibacteraceae bacterium | reverse complement strand
GGGGGCCTCGGTCCCTTTCGGGATGGTACGGCTGAGTCCCGACACATGGTCAACCGTATTCAGGAAGAAAGCCCTCAACACATCGGGCTACTATTATCCCGACAACCGGATTACAGGTTTCAGCCATACGCGGCTGTCAGGCACGGGCGCAACAGACGGCGGCCACTTCAGGGTCATACCGGCTGCGGGTGACCATCCCTGGATAAACTACCTTAAGGGTAACCACCTCTCTTTCAGGCACAGGGATGAAGCAGCCTGGCCGGGTTATTACAGCGTGCAGCTTAAAAAACCTGATGTACTGGCTGAATTAACATCCACCACGCGTACAGGCGTGCACAGGTATACCTTCCCCAAGGGCGACCGGCCGCATCTTCTTCTTGATATTTGCAGTGCACTGGGAGACAAAAGGGCGGAAGAAGCAAAAGTAACGGTCAATCCGCAAACCGGAGAGCTGGAGGGAGAGGTCAGGACCTACGGCACCTTCTCAGGAAGGTACGAAGGCATTATGGTATATTTTTACGCCAGGGTCGATAAGCCAGTGGCTGAGGCTATGCTGTGGAACGGCGATTCCATCCTGACCGGCCGGCTAAGCGGAGCGGGCCCCCAACTGGGCGTATCGCTGACTTTCAACCCTGCTGAAACCGAACAGCAAATTGGCCTGAGAATCGGCCTGTCGCACGTGAGCATTGCCAATGCCCGCATGAACCTCGAAGCGGAGACTTCCGGAAAAAGTTTTGACGATATGGTGGCAGAGGCAGCCCATGCCTGGGAGGAAAAACTCTCCCTAATCAGGCTGGAGGGAGGTTCAGAAAAGGAAAAGATGATATTCTACACCGCACTGTACCGCTCTTTCCAGATGCCGACCCTTTTCCAGGACGTAAACCGGGAATACCTGGGGTTCGACAGGCAGGTCCACCGCGCGGATGAATTCAATTACTATACCGACATGTCGCTCTGGGATACTTTCCGGACCCTCCACCCCCTTTACACCCTAATTGCCAGAGAGGAGCAGCGTGACATGCTGGTTTCGCTGGTGAAGATGAAGGAGCAGGGAGGCTGGCTGCCCAGGTGGCCTTCCGGGAACGGGTACACCAACTCCATGCTGGGGTCGCCGGCCGACATGGTAATTTCAGAATCCTACCAGAAAGGCATCCGTGATTTTGATGTCATGAGCGCCTATGAGGGAATGAAAAAGGTGGCACTGGGCCCCGTTCCGCCGGGATCAGCCTACTCTGGCAGGAGGGGGATCGAACACTGCAGGGAATCGGGCTATTGTCCGTCGGATAAAATGTCGCAGGCTGTTTCGAGGACCCTGGAATATGCCTGGGCCGATTATGCCATCGCCCTGCTTGCCGACTCGCTCGGCTTCAGGGAAGATGCAGCCACGTTCTATGAACTTGCAGACAGTTATAAAAATACATGGAACCCGGCTACCAAATATTTTCAGCCCCGCGACAGTGAGGGAAACTTCCAGGAGCCTTTCAAGCCCTTGTTGCTCACCTACATCGACATAAATAAGAAATATACCGACGATTATGTGGAGGGGAGTGCCTTACAGTGGCGGTTTGCCGTGCCATTTGATCCCGGGGGACTGATCACTCTGTTTGGGGGAAAAGAAGTTTTTGTGGCTGAACTGGAAAGCTTTTTTGCAAAATCAAATCCGGCGATGAGCAGGTGGTACCCCGGTTCTTACTACTGGCATGGCAATGAACCCGACATCCACGCGGCCTTTTTATTCAACGGAGCAGGTAGGCCCGGGCTCACCCAAAAATGGTCACGCTGGATACTCGACAACAAGTATGATGTAACTACCGATGGACTGGACGGAAACGATGACGGGGCCACCCTTTCCTCCTGGTACATCTTTGGTGCACTGGGATTTTACCCCATTGCCGGAACGGATATCTATCAGCTGGGCTCTCCTCTTTTCAGGAAGACGGTTGTCAATCTGGGTGATAAAACCCTCGAAATTGTTGCAGAAAACTATTCCCCGGAAAACAGGTATGTAAGGCAGATATCTCTCAACCACAGAATCCTGGATAAATGGGAGGTTAAACATCATGAATTGATGGAGGGGGGAATTCTCCGGTTTGAGATGAGCGATATTCCGCGGGAGTGAGGGGTCGGGCAGGCATTTCCGGACTATTCTAACAGTGCAGACATAGGGGTGCCCCGTTTCCTGCCGCCGGCCAGCCTTTTATTTTAATCCGGCTGTGGTAAATTCCGCTATGTACTGTTCGATTCTGTCCCTCTCCTTTGAGTTGAACTTCCTCAATGGGAAAGCCAGATAATCGTTGCATAGTCCCATTACCGACAGCGAGCATTTGATACCTTTCGTAAATCTGGATGCATTTTTACCTACGCTGTAAATGGTGTTGTAAAGTCGCATTACATGCTCCCGCAGCTCGCTGATTTTGGCAAAATCAAATGCCAGCGAAGCGTTGTAGAGTTCAACAAACAGCTTAGGGAACAGGTTGGCCCCGCCGGCAATCGCACCATGTCCGCCCTGCATGATGGTCTCAGGCAAAAACAGCTCCGTGCCGGCGATAACAGAAAACTCAGGTGATTTCCTGAACTCCTCAATGAGAGAATAAAGGTACAACATATCGCCGGAGCTGTCCTTGATGCCGATGGCACCCAGTTCCTGAGCGGCCCTTACCGTATTAACATCCAAATGCAATTTTGTATATCCTGGCATATTGTATAGCAATAAGGGAAGCGGAAGCCGTGGAATAAGGCTTTCAAGGTAAACTATCATTTCAGATTGTGAAATGGGTACATAATAGGGAGGAGCAACCACTACGGCATCTGCACCTGATTTATGGGAATGTTCCGCAATATCAAGTGATCCTTCAAAGCAGGTATCTGTGATCCCCACCATCACAGGTATCCGGCCGTTAATCAGCTCACAGGTTTTCCTGATAAATTCCTTTCTGAGCTCATAGCTGAGA
>CAYMXK010000184.1:2040-5990 GCA_964393915.1 uncultured Prolixibacteraceae bacterium | reverse complement strand
AGACTGGGTGCTTCTCCTGTGGTGCCCAAAATAAACACCCCGTGAACACCACCTGATAACAGGTGATCAATAATTCGCTCAAGTCCGTCAATATCAATCTGGTGGTTGTCTTTCAACGGGGTAACAACCGGAGGAATTATTCCCTGAATTGGTTGTTTCATATCAGTTAAACTTTTCTGGTTTATTGCATCTAACACTTTCTCGCTCCCGGGAATCACAAAAAGGTTCCCTGTACGATTAAATGGTTGTAATCTTTACACAAAATAACACCATAATGAATTATCGTGCCTGTCATATCTTGCCATGTTTACATTGTATTTTAACAGTTTCGGAATAAAATATTAATATATTTGTTGTTTAAGGTTAAAAAGATTTATTATGGAAATAATCTATGAAAAGATCTTCGTATCGCACAAAAACTCATTTATCACCCGTCAGTTACAGATGGCCATGAACCTGGCAAAAATCCATTCTCACAATAATTTTGAACTTAATTACATTACCTCCGGATCGGGAAAACGCATCATTGGAAACAGCATATCCAGTTACGGTGAAGGAGACCTGGTCCTTCTCGGACCAAATGTTCCCCACTGCTGGCAAGCGCTGGAAACAAGGCCTGATGAACCTGCCGAATGCATTGTGACCCATTTTTACGAAAACATTATCAATGCTGATTTTTTCAATTCTCCGGAATTGGAAGAAGTGGTCAAACTGTTAAAAAGTTCAGGAAACGGGATTTGGTTCAAAGGTAAAAAGACCGAAAAAGTTGGAGCTGCCCTGAAAAGATTGGTAAAACTCGATGGACTCAGCCGCTATATTGAGCTCCTGAAAATATTTGACCTTCTTCTTCAGATCAATGACAGGGAGGACCTTTCCCTGCCCTCTTCGATGCCCATTACTTACGAAAAAGACCGCGAGCAAATTAACAAAGTATATGAATATGTTTTTAAGCATATACATACCGGCATCAAACTGCAGGAAGCTTCTGCCCTGGTATACATGGAACCGGGTTCTTTTTGCCGTTACTTCAAGAAAAAGACCAACCAGACTTTCATGGACTACGTGAAGAATGTGCGTATCGGAATTGCAGCCAAGCTTTTGGCGGAGACAGATAAACAGATTACCCAGATCTGTTATGAATGCGGTTATAACAACCTGGCCAATTTCAACCATTACTTTAAAATAATTATGAAAAAAACCCCTTCCGAGTACAGGAAGGATTTTAAATAAGGGGAGCCTTCCATGCCATTTGAGCAATTATTAATGTGTTTTGCATAAAATTTAGGAGGTATGGTTCTTTTAAAATGGTTTTCTTTAACTTGATTTTGCTTAACTTGACCTTCTAAAAAGCATAAAAATAAATAGGCTTACATATGGATATTTACCTGGGATTGGATATTGGCGGAACAAAGTGCAGCCTCGTGGCGGGCGACAACAATTTTGAAATAAAGCACAAAATAACTTTCGAAACGCGCACTGAAAGAGGCTATAAACTGATCCTGGACGAATTCATGAAACATATTGATGATGTACTGATCCAAAACAGACACTATCATCCTTTGCGAATCGGCATCAGTTGCGGCGGTCCGCTCGACTCCAAAACGGGAACGATTCATTCTCCTCCCAATCTGCCCGGATGGGACAATGTGCCCATTTGTTCTGTATTTTCTGAAAGATATGGCGTTGAGACTGCCATTCAGAATGATGCCAATGCCTGTGCACTGGCTGAATGGCTTATGGGTGCCGGTCGCGGAACGCGCAACATGGTTTTTCTGACATTCGGAACGGGCATGGGTGCAGGGCTGATATTGAACGGGAACTTATACAGCGGCACCAACGACCTTGGGGGCGAAGCCGGACATATCCGGCTTGCAAACAATGGCCCGGTGGGATTCGGGAAAGCCGGTTCCTTCGAAGGATTCTGCAGTGGCGGAGGAATCAGTCAGCTTGCCAAAACGGTAGTGCTGGAGTACCTCGGCAAACAGGTTCCTGTCGCCTTTTGTCCTACGGTTGAACAAGCCGTTTCCCTTGATGCCAGAATGGTAGCGCAGGCTGCACAGGCCGGTGATCCCGTTGCCCTCGAGATCATTGGTATCTCAGCCGGCTATCTCGGACACGGGCTCGCCATTATCATCGATATGCTCAACCCTGAATGTATCGTGATCGGAAGCATTTATGCACGCAATGAATCGCTGTTTCAGCCTGAGATGATGCGCGTCCTGAAGCAGGAAGCCATTCCGGCAGCCCTGCAGGTATGCACCGTCAAACCTGCTGCCCTCGGCGATTCCATAGGAGACTATGCGGCCTTGTGCGTTGCGGTATATGAAGATAAATTTTAAACCAAACTCTGTGAAAAACAAAATAATAATTGAAGAACTGGTCCGGCGCCACGCCCGGCTGGCTTTTGTTAAGGAACCTGTTGAACAGGCGGCCGCGGCGCTGATTCAATGCTACACCCACGGAGGGAAAGTCCTGATCTGCGGAAACGGTGGCAGCAGTGCCGACGCTGACCATATCGTCGGGGAACTGATGAAAGGCTTTGAGAATCTTCGTCCAGTGGACGATTCCTTCAAAAACCAGTTGAAATCTGTTTCTTCCGAACGTGGCGAATACCTTGCATCAAAACTGCAACAGGCGTTGCCTGCCATCTCACTTACCGCGCACCAGGCCCTCATCACTGCCGTCGCCAACGATACAGACGCAGACCTGATCTTCGCGCAGCAGGTAATGGGGTATGGATCAAAAGGCGATGTACTGATTGCCATTAGTACCTCGGGCAACGCCCGAAATGTACTGGATGCGATCATTACCGCCAGGGCCGGAGGACTTACTGTAATCGGGATTACCGGCGAATCGGGGGGCAAAATGAAACCGATGTGTGATATCCTTGTCAATGTTCCCGAAAGCCGCACTGCCTATGCGCAGGAGCTTATGCTTCCCGTATTTCACGCCCTTTGCCTGATGGTAGAAGGCCATTTCTTCGGGACCGACTCCTGAATTGGATAATAATTCAAATCAACTAAATCAATATTGAGGTGAAAAATTCAAAAATCGGAATTCAGAAAACGCTGCCTGTCTTCATGGCCTTCATCGTGATGGGATTTGTTGATATTGTGGGCGTTGCCACAGGCTATATCAAAAAAGATTTCGGATTGACCGACAGCCTGGCACAGCTTATTCCTTCGATGGCCCTGTTCTGGTTTTTTGTTCTTTCGGTTCCTTCCGGCATACTACAGGACAAATTTGGTAAAAGAAACATGCTCAGTCTTGGATTGCTGCTCACCGTCCTGGGCATGCTGGTACCATTCATCAGTTACACTTTCCCGATGATGCTGGGCGCATTCGTAATAATGGGAATTGGCAACACCATCGTGCAGGTGGCAGCAAATCCCCTGCTTCAGGATGTTACGCCTTCAGAGAAGTTTTCAAGTTACATGAGCCTTTCCCAGTTTATAAAGGCTTCCAGCTCCCTGCTGGGTCCTGTAATCACAACGATAATGGCTGTGCAGACCGGCAACTGGAAGCTTGTTTTTGCCGTGTACGCCATTACTTCCCTTGCTGCCACGCTCTGGCTTTTCTTCACAAAAATTGAAGAATCAAAACCAACCCAGGAGCCCGCAACTTTTAAATCTTGCTTTGGATTGCTCAGAAACAGGTTTATTGCCGTTATGGCCGGAGGAATTTTTGTGCTTGTAGGAATCGATGTCGCCATGAATTCCAATATTGCCAACTACCTGCAGAATGTATACGGATTAACCCTGGAAAAGGCGTCTCTGGGAATCAGCTTGTATTTTACCGCGTTGATGATTGGCCGCTTCCTGGGGGCCATTTTGCTCAATTGGTTTTCACCCCAAAAATTTCTGGCAGGGACAGCCTTTATCGCCTTGGTAAGCCTCGTTGTATTGCTGGTTGCGCCTTCATTGCCTGTTGCCCGGATCGCCATCTTTATG
>CAYMXK010000184.1:0-1940 GCA_964393915.1 uncultured Prolixibacteraceae bacterium | reverse complement strand
CGTCCGAATGTTATCATGATAATGACTGATGATCAAGGGTATGGAGATCTTGGTTGTCATGGAAGTCCCTATGTAAAAACCCCCAACCTTGATCTTTTGCATGAAGAAAGCATACGTTTTACCAATTATCATGTCGATCCCTGCTGTTCACCCACCAGGGCAGCCCTGCTGACCGGTTGTTACTCCTCGCGTGCCGGGGTATTGCATACTGTTGGAGGAAGGCATCTTTTAAATGAGAATATGCCAACCATTGCAGATGTTTTCAGTCAAAATGGCTATGAAACCGCGATTTTCGGCAAATGGCATCTTGGTGACAGTTACCCTTTCAGACCGCATGATCGTGGATTTAAAGAGTCGGTTGTGCATGGTGGCGGTGTTGTTGGATCAACGGCCGACTATTGGGGTAACAATTATTACGATGGTACTTACCTGCACAACGGCGAATTTAAACAATATGAGGGCTATTGCAATACCATTTGGGTGGAGGAGGCTGTCAGCTATATGAAAAAGAACAAGGATAAACCTTTCTTCATTTACCTGTCAACAAATCTGCCACATGAACCCCTCAGCGTAGATGAAGAGTATATAGAACCATACAGGGACCAGGTTTCGGAACGACTGGCGCGCTTTTATGGAATGATTACGAAGTTTGATGAAGATATGGGTTATCTGATCAAAGAATTAAAAGAAATGGGCCTTGAGGAAAATACCATTTTGATCTTCAAGGGAGATAACGGACCATGCCCATGGTTTGGCGGTATTATCATTGACATGGAAACAGGTTTTGTAAAGGAAGGATATAGTGCCGGTATGAGAGGTGGAAAGATATGGGGGTATGAGAATGCCCACAGGGTTCCCCTCTTTATCCGTTGGCCGGGAGGTAATATCGGGGAAGGAAGAGATATTGAGGCTCTTTCTGCTCATATAGATATCATGCCCACACTCGTTGACCTGTGTAACCTGGACATACCCGGTGATCTGCACAATGACGGCCAAAGTCTGGCGCCATTGTTAACAGGAGAAATCAAAGACTGGCAGGATGACAGAACAGTTTTTGTTCATAACCAAAGAGTTGATCATGCAGTAAAGGACAAGGAATATCAGGTGCTGACAAAAAAGTGGAGACTGGTAAAAAGAGAAAAGGATGAACTGTATAATATAATTGATGATCCCGGACAAAGACATGATATTGCCGGTCAGCATCCTGATATTGTCAAAGATTTATATGGCCGCTACCAGGTATGGTGGGAGGATATCTCAGTTGCTCTTGACAAATATGCAGAAATACATATTGGGGCAGAGCAGGAAAATCCTGTAAGGCTTAATTCACATGATGCTTTTTCGCGCCAGGGAGAAAATATCTGGGTAGTTAATGTACAACGGGACGGAAAATATGAAATCACCCTGAACAGGTGGCCGGAAGAATCAGGTAAAAGAATTGTCGAAAACAGGGATGGAGATCAGGACCTTCCTGTTGAATATGCCAGATTAAAGGTGGGGAATATTGATCTGAGCGAAACGGTAACGTCAGATATCACTAATAAAACATTTGTTGTCAGTCTGAAATCAGGAACAACCTGTCTTCATACATCATTTGTTCTAAAGGATAACGGACAAAAGCTGCCGGCATTGCGGGTTAATATTGAATACATGGGCGATGCCAGCCAGTTGGATCTTGTTAACTATGTCCCCTCAATACCGGAGCTGCTATTGGAACTGTGAATAAACTGAACTCAGTATATAAAAAGACCATGAATATCTGAATTCACATACGAGAACATTATAATTTTCATACTTGAAGTTATCTATTGATCATGTCATAATCACAAGAGTTAAACAACATACCCATATGAGACCAGAAATACTCAAGGAAATCACGGATAGTATCCAAAAAGTAAAAATCAGTGTGGTGGGTGATTTTTGCCTCGATGCCTATTGGT
>CAYMXK010000183.1:0-8959 GCA_964393915.1 uncultured Prolixibacteraceae bacterium | reverse complement strand
AGGGCAGAATAGCTATACACCTTCTCTCCAAAAAGTGTGGGGAATGCCAGGAAATCACCCCGCTTTGCCAACCTGATGTTGATTTGCCTGTTGATGCCTGTCTGGAGATAGAGCTTCACCAGCCCGTCGATTACGTAAATCACATGGGTGGCGTAAGCTCCCTGTTTCAGTAGTGTTTCCCCCTTGAGATAAACCAGTTGGGTACGCTTTTCGTCGATCTGTTTCAGCTCTTCGGGGAATAATTCCCTGAAACAATCCGGGGAATCGGTCAAAAGCCATTGGCTGCTGTCATTGTCTTTCCGGGTCATGTGAGTAAATTTAAGCCAAATGTACGGAATTGGGGGTAAAGTGCAAAAAAGCTATTATCTGGTAGGAAAAAGATTGTCAAATGACAGGAAACAGGCTGTCAACCTTCAATGCCGAAATTCAGGAAGTAATTACAGGGTTGTTTATCTTTGTATCCGATATCCGGCAGATAACCGGGAAATAAATTCAAAATTATTATTAACGTGTTTAAATATTTGATTATGAAATTATTACAAACAAATTTACAGGAAGTTGAATCTGCATCAGATCTGCAGAAAATGTTGGAAGAGAACGAAAACGTGATGGTATGCTGCGGCCGTATGGGACCTATGTGTATTCCTGTTTACGAAGTGATGGAAGAGATTGAGGAAGATTACAGCCATGTTAAATTTGCTGTGATGGCCTTTGACAGTCCGGAAGCACACATTATCCGCAATGCACCCGAATGCCGCGGTTTTATGGGCTTGCCTTTCACCATGTACTACAAAAACGGTAAGGTAGCCAAAGCCACCTCAAGCATTCAGAACTTCAAACAGGTAACCACAAGCCTTGAAGAAAGTTTCGGAAAAAACTGATTCATGCTGGCATCAGGAAAGACACTAAATGAGGTACCGGATTAAAGACATCCGAAACACAAAATAGTAATGATGCAACCAGGACCTTAAGAGCAAGGTCATACGGACACCAGCATCTGACCGGAAATTCAAGACCGGATGCTGGCTCCTCCGAATCCTGTTCGTGAAGTCCTGGTTTCTGATGCCAGATTGCAGGCGGTCCAATTTTTTATACTGGTTTACAATTCGAAAACAATGAGCGATACATACGATGTAATGATATTAGGCGCCGGGGCTGCCGGACTAACGGCAGGCATTTATTCCTCACGCGCCAGGCTGAACACCCTCGTGTTAAACGAAGGGGCGGTTGGGGGCCAGATGGTGCTGACCCATGAAATTGCCAATTACCCCGGCGTAGAGAACATCAGCGGTTATGCACTGGCCAACATCATGAAAAAGCAGGCCCGCGATTTTGGCTGTGCCATCAAATCGAACGTGAAAATTTCGCGTTACGGCTTAAACGACAACGTGAAGGAAGTAGAATTGGAAGATGGACGGATATTCAGGGCAAAAAGCGTAATTGTTTCGCCTGGTGGACGTCCCCGGCCATTGAATATACCCGGAGAGGACACCTTCAAGGGAAGAGGAATTTCGTATTGTGCTACCTGCGACGGAGACTTTTTTACCGGCAAGGAACTGGTGGTGGTGGGCGGTGGCAACTCTGCCCTCGAAGAAGCCGTTTCGCTTACAAAGTATGCCACCAAAGTTACGATTGTGCATCAGTTTGATCATTTTCAGGCTTTTGCCCATGCGATAAAAGAGGCTCAGAATAATCCGAAGATTGAATTCCTGATGGAGTCGGAGCTGCGTGAGGTCATGGGGAGAGATAATGTGGAGAAGGTAAGTTATGTAAACCTTCGCACTGGGAAGACCTCAGAGTTGGCTGTTGACGGTGTTTTTGTGTTTATCGGCTACCTTCCCAACACCGAATCCCTGAAAGGGGTGGTGGAAATGAACGATCGGGGGGAGATAATTGTTGATAGCAGCATGAAAACAAACATCCCCGGTGTATTTGCTGCCGGCGACAGTATTACCAAACGCTTCCGGCAGGTTACCACTGCCGTGGCCGATGGCACGATTGCCGCCCTGAGCGCTGCCGAGTACCTGCGGAATTAATCCGTTTAATTTATGAAGGAGCGTCTGAAATATTTCCCAATTACCATGTACGCTATTGTCATGGGACTTACAGGTCTTACCATAGTTTTTCAACGTTTTTCGGAAATGGGCATTCTGCCTGACCTCTTTTTTAAGGTAAACTTACTTTTTGTATCGGGGTTCTTCCTCTTTATTACAGTTACTTACCTCCGGAAGGCAATCAGCTATTTTGATGAAGTGAAGGCCGACTTCAACCACCGGATCCGGGTAAATTTTTTCTCCGCTTTCTCCATCAGCTTTTTATTGCTTTCCATTGCATGGCTGCCGCTGCTGCCGGAACTCTCCAAAGTGCTCTGGTGGATTGGCGTAATCCTGCATACCATCCTGATGTTGCATACCATCAGTTTCTGGATTCAGCATAATTTCGAGATCCATACGATGAATCCGGCATGGTTTATCCCGGTCGTGGGTAACATTATCGTACCGGTGGCCGGAGTGGAATTTATGCCGGCAGAATTCAATTTCTTTTACTTTTCTGTTGGTTTCTTTTTCTGGTTTGTGCTGTTCACTATATTTTTTAACCGGGTCATCTTTCACAATCAGATGCCACAGAAATTTATGCCCACGCTTTTCATTTTAATTGCACCGCCGGCAGTAGGGTTTATCGCCTGGTTGAAAATCACCGGCAGTTATGATATGTTCGCGCAGTTTTTGCTGATGATGACCTACTTTTTCGTGGCATTGCTGGTCTTTCTGAGGAAGAACTTTTATAAACTTACATTTTATCTTTCCTGGTGGGCCTTTACCTTCCCGCTTACTGCCGCGACGCTCGCCTCGGTAATGGCGTATCATCAGACAAATCACCGGTTCTACCAGGTTATGGCTTTCGTACTGATGGTGTTGTCGGCTGTAATGATAGCCCTGGTTACATGGAAAACAATTCAAAAAATGAGGGAAGGCGAAATTTGTGTTAATGAAGATAAATAATTGAAAAACAGATTATGAAACAAGAAGAAATACGGGTCGACTGGCTCGAAAATATGGCCTTTAAGGCACATGTAAACGGTCATGAATTAATTTTGGACGCCTTGCCTGCAGTTGGCGGAGAAGACCGTGGTCCCAGGCCCAAACCTCTTATGATGGTGGCCCTGGCCGGTTGTACCGGTATGGATGTGGTCTCCATCCTGAAAAAAATGCGCGTGGAAATTGAAGGTTTCAGTGTGCGGGTGGTTGGAGATCTCACCGAAGAACATCCGAGGCATTTTACCGGCATGCATGTCATTTATGAGTTTAAAGGGAAGGACCTTCCCATGGAAAAACTGGAAAAGGCCATCAATCTCTCAGAAGAACGTTACTGCGGGGTAAGTGTCTCCTATCGCAAGGCGATGGGGGTGACCACTGAAATTAAAATTGTTGACTAATTCCGGGAAACCGGTTTAACTTCGACCCAATTGACACCCATGCCATGAGTGAGTTTAAATCACTTTACAGTGAAGAAGACCTCCGCATAATGGAAAATGCGGAGGAAGTCAGGCATTTGCGCAGGAACCGGGTAGATGAGCTGATCGGTTTTGCCCGTAATGCGGGCATTCTGAAAATTGGAATTGCCAACTGCATCAGTTTTGCCCGGGAAGCTGACGCCCTCGAAGAAGTTCTAAAGGGCGAAGGGTTTGAGGTGAAAAAGGTGCACTGTAAATACGGACATTTGGACGCCGGTGAATTGTTACCGGGGTTTAAAGGGGTAATATGTAATCCGGCCGGACAGGCCCTCTTCCTGGCAGAAAAGGGTGCGCAGATGAATATTGTCCTGGGACTTTGCGTTGGTCACGACATGGTATTTAATCTTCATTCAAAAGTACCCACCACCACGCTGGCCGTAAAGGACAGAAAAAACAATCATCAGCCTTTGGCGGGATTGTAAAGATGAAATATCAAAATTTATTGCCACTTTTGTGGCCCTGAAAACTGAATTCAATGACAACAACATTTATTATTATCGGTATATTGTCGGTCGCACTCGCGGGATGGATCGCCTATTCCTACAGGAAATTGCAGAAAGCACCTCCACCGGCCGATCATCCCAACGTAAAAAATCTTACTCAGAATAACTTTAAGCAGCTGGCAGGCGGAGGGTTGGTGCTGGTTGACTTCTGGGCACCCTGGTGCGGTCCATGCAAGCTTATTGCACCTGTTCTCAACGAAATTGCTGAAGAACAACAGGGAAAGCTACGGATTGGTAAGGTAAATGTAGATAACCAGCAGGCCCTTGCTGCCAAATATAAGGTACGGAATATACCCACCCTCGTACTTTTCAAAAACGGGAAAGAGGTTAAGCGTTTCGTTGGTGTCAAACAGAAGAAGGCTCTGATGGCTGAGGTGGCTGAATTTATTAAGTAGTTTTACATTTCCATGCTCTTTAAAAAAGTCGCGGGTCCCTTCCCGGAAATACGATCCCCGTTTCTCTCCTGATGCGGTCGAGTGTTTCCATAAGCTGCAGGGAAAAGCTGAGGGGCATTAATTCACTTTCCGTAAGGCCGGCGTCAAGGCATTCCATCACATGGGAGGCTTCGTAATGATGTCCCGAACCCTGTGTTTCGAATGAAAATGACTCCTCGTGGTTTCCTTCACGCCAGACGTTAACTGTGGTGGGAGCCATCCAGCGGCGGGCCAAAAAGATAGAGCCGCGTTCGCAGCAGTATTCGGTGGTCACGGAAGAATAAGCAGCCAGACTGGAATACAGGGATGCCAGCTCTCCTCCGGGGTATTGAAACACCATGGCGATGCTCTCTTCGATGCCCGTATCGGCAAAGGTGGCCAGCGCTTTGATGCGCTTAGGCACCCCCAGGGTAATCAGTGCGGCAAATACGGGGTAGATGCCTATGTCGAGCAGCGACCCTCCGCCCAAATCAATATTGTAGAGCCTTTTCTCAGGATATTTGGGGGCATTGAATGCAAAGTCTGAGCGAACCGCCTTCAGGTTGCCCAATTCTCCCGACTTCAATATCTCCAGGGCTTTCTGAAACGAAGGCTGGAATCTTGTCCAGAACGCTTCCATCAGAAAAATGCCCTTTTCACGGGCGGTATGCACCATGGTTTGTGCCTCCTTCAGCGTAAGGGAAAAGGCTTTTTCGTTGAGAACCGCCTTCCCGGCATGGAGGCACATTAAAACATGTTCGTAATGGTGGGAGTGGGGAGTAGCCACATATACCACGTCCACATTCGGGTCGGACAGCATGGCTTCGTAGCTGCCGTAAGCTATTTCATAACCCATTTCCCCGGCAAACTCCTGTGCTTTCTGCGGATCACGCGCTGCTGCGGCATAAAGCCTCGCATTAGGAAGCAATTTGAGATCGCTGCTGAATTTCCGGGCGATCTTTCCGCAGCCTAATATGGCCCAATTGTATGTTTTACCCATAGAATGATTTATAAATTTTTTTCGATCAGGGCATTAATGTTTCTCACGCTTTCTGCTGACCTTAATCCGTCTTCAGGAGTGTTTTTGCAATAATCCACAAGCCGGTCGACAGTTGTAGTTGCCACGTGCATGCGGGTGTCTGATGATCCGTAATAAATAAAGACGTTACCGTTTTCATCACAGATCCAGCCGTTGGAGAAGAGCCCATTAGAAACATCACCGGTGCGCTCATCTCCCTCCGGAGCCATGAAATAGCCTCCCGGACGGGCGATGACCTTCGATGGGTCGTCGTGGTCGGTCATGAAAAGGTAGAGCACGCTGCGAAGTCCTGCAGAGCAGTTGTGCACCCCATGTGCCAGGTGCAGCCAGCCTTCGCTGGTTTTCAGGGGGGCCGGGCCCATTCCGTTTTTAAGCTCCCTGATGGTATGATAAATTTTTTCATCGATGATCATTTCTTCAGGTGCTTCGGCGTAGGTGATATCATCCACCAGGGCCCATCCGATACCGCCGCCACTGCCTGACTCAGTGAATCCATCCAAGGGGCTGGTGTAAAAGGCATATTTGCCGTCTATAAATTCGGGATGCAGAACCAGGCTATTCTGTTGTCCGTGGTGTGAAATAAAGTCAGGAAGCCGTTCCCAGTCAACCAGATTTTTGGTGCGGGCAATACCTCCGCTGACAATTGCCATCGATGTGTCGCCGGCAGGAGCCCCGGGGTCTTTGCGTTCGGCGCAGAAAATGCCGTATATCCAGCCATCTTCATGCGGAACCAGGCGCATATCATACACGTTGGTGTCGGGTTCTCCGGTTTCAGGCATGGTCACCGGACGGTCCCAGAAACGCCAGTTGTCGATTCCATTCGGACTTTCGGCAATGGCAAAGAACGACTTCCGGTCCCATCCTTCCACCCGCACCATGAGAAAGAAGCGTCCATCGATGTATAATGCGCCACTGTTAAAGGTGGCATTGATCCCGATGCGTTGCATCAGGTAGGGATTGCTGTCGAAATTCAGGTCGTAGCGCCAGTGCAGAGGGGTGTGTTCTGCCGTCAGTATGGGCCGTTTGTACCTGAAATATATACCATTGTAGCCTTTTTTGACCTTCCTGTTGGGTTTTGAAATAAGCGATTCATGCTCTTTGACAAGCAATTTCCAGCGTTTCTTGAATTCTTTCCGGGTTTTCATAATTGTAATTAATTAATATTCAAAGATAATTAGTCTGGTCTTATCCGGGGAATATTTCTCGCAACTTTTTCTCGCGAAATTCGAAGATATCTTTAACCCGCTGGTCTACAAACAACTTTGAAGCCATCCAGCCAAAAATTGATTTTCCGACATCGTAATGAAGGATATCTGTCATCTCCACACCCCCCGGGACTCCTTTGAAATGGTGTTCATGGTGCCAGATGTGGTAAGGGCCCACACGTTGCTCGTCGACAAAGTAACTCTGATTTTTTATGTGCGTGATTTCGGTCACCCACGAAACCGGAATATTCAGGAGCGGTTTTAATTTATAGGTGATAAAAAGTCCTTCATACATTTCATCGGGGATCTCCGATGTGATGTGAAAAGTCATGTCGGCCGGAGTTATCTCGTTCAGGTTCCGGGGCGATGAGAAGAAAGTCCAGGCCTGCTCCGGTGTTATCGGCAGGAGCAGGGTGGTTTTTAAAGTTTTTAATGCCATAAAAGTGAATTATTTCAGGTAGGAGGAGTACATCCACACGAGTTTTTCCTGTTCCCTGATATAGTCGCTCATCAGGGCGTTGGTCCCTTCGTCACCGGCATCGCCCGACAGTTGAAGCAATTCGCGCTGCATTACCAGCAATGTTTGAAAAGCATTCAGGACACCTTCGACCGCTTTGCGGCCATCGGTTACCTTACCGCTTTCCTCTATGTCCGACAGGTCTTTGTATTCCGAATAGCTGTGGGCTGGAGTGTGTCCGAGAGTCAGGATACGCTCTGCAACTTCATCAATTTTGGTGAAGAGGTCGTTGTACAACTCTTCAAATTTAAGGTGCAATTCAAAGAATTTCTCCCCTTTGATGTTCCAGTGGTATCCTCTTGAATTCTGATAGAAAATGGAATAATTGGCCAAAAGTGTATTAAGTTTTGCTGCCAGGTGTTCTGATTGGTTTACGTCCAATCCAATTGAATTTAATGTTTTCATATTTTTTTGATTTTTTGTTTAATAATATCCTTAAAACAATTAAATAATCAGTTTTGTTCAAGTAATTTACTTAAAATATTAAACAATTACCTGTTTGATGATGAGAATTTAAGTTTTGAAATTTTCAGGAAATATGAAAAATAATCCTTTAAAAATGATCATTTTGATTAAATAGGTTTATTTTTGTCGACAAATGAAAAATATTTGATATGCAGTTATGTTTTCCAAAGGATTATTCTTCTGTTCTCGATGTAAATCAAACAGAACAGGCCATAAAACTGGTGAAGGACTTTTTCCAGCTTAACCTTGCTTCTGAATTGCGTTTGCGCCGGGTTACCGCTCCCTTGTTTGTTAAAAAAGGTACCGGTATCAATGATGATCTGAACGGCATTGAGCGGCCCGTTTCTTTCCCGATGAAGGAGATGAACGACCAGCAGGCTGAAATTGTGCAATCGTTGGCCAAATGGAAGCGGATGGCTCTCGCGGAGTTAAAGATTCCTGAAGGGTATGGAATATACACAGATATGAACGCCATCAGGCCTGACGAGGAGCTGACCAATATTCACTCCCTTTATGTTGACCAGTGGGACTGGGAACGGGTGATCAGGCAGGAAGACAGGAGTGTGGGTTTCCTCAGGAAAATTGTAAAGCAGATCTATTCTGCCGTAGTGCGTACAGAAAACCTTGTGCATGATTATTATCCCTCAATCGAACCGATGTTGCCGGATGATATTACTTTCCTGCATTCTGAAGACCTTGCAGAAATGTACCCGGAACTGACCTCCCGGGAGCGTGAAAATAAAGTAGCCAAAGAGTTTGGCGCTGTTTTTATCATCGGCATCGGAGCAGTAATGCCGAACGGTGAAATACACGACGGAAGGGCACCCGACTATGACGACTGGGTTACTCCTTCGAGGCCGGGATACAAAGGACTGAACGGCGATATTGTAATCTGGAACCCGGTACTGGAGCGCTCCTTCGAAATATCGTCGATGGGCATCAGGGTAGACAAAAATTCGTTGATGGAGCAGTTAAAGCTGCGCAACCTGGTAGAACGCAGTCAGCTGATGTGGCACCAGATGTTGCTGAACGACAAACTGCCGCTTACAATAGGCGGGGGTATCGGGCAATCGAGGCTTTGCATGTATTTTCTGCGCAAGGCGCACATCGGTGAAATACAGTCGAGCATCTGGCCGGAAGAAATGGTTGAACAATGCCATTCTAACGGGATTCATTTGTTATAATTGATAAATTCTCTATATTTGCACCGCTTTTAGCAAAAAGGATGCCCTGATAGCTCAGCTGGATAGAGCAACGGCCTTCTAAGCCGTAGGTCGTGGGTTCGAATCCCGCTCAGGGTACT
>CAYMXK010000182.1:1587-9003 GCA_964393915.1 uncultured Prolixibacteraceae bacterium | reverse complement strand
GCCGAAGATATTTTAAGTTTGTAATTCAATCCTTCGACGCGTTTGTATAAATCGGCAATCTCGATATCGATAATTTGATGTATATGTTTCTTCTCTAAGGCATTGAACATGATTACATCATCAATTCTATTGAGAAACTCAGGAGCGAAGGCCTTTTTCAAAGCTTTCTGGATGATGTATTTTGCATTTTCATTATCATCCTCCGGTGTTTTTCCGAGGTTAAACCCAACTCCCCGCCCAAAATCTTTCAGGTCGCGACTTCCAATATTGGAGGTCATGATGATTATGGTATTCCTGAAATCGACGACCCGCCCAAGACTGTCGGTAAGGCGACCTTCATCAAGCATTTGTAAAAGGAGATGGAAAACATCCGGATGAGCTTTCTCTATTTCGTCGAGCAGCACAACCGCGTATGGCTTTCGTCTAACTTTTTCAGTAAGTTGTCCGCCTTCTTCATAGCCCACATATCCGGGAGGAGCCCCAACCAAACGGGAAACCGAGAATTTCTCGATATACTCGCTCATGTCGATCCTGATAAGGGCATCGGTGGTATCGAACAAAAAGGTGGCAAGAACTTTTGCAAGCTGGGTTTTTCCGACACCGGTAGGGCCAAGGAAGATAAAGGAACCAATTGGCTTGTTGGGATCTTTAAGTCCGGCCCGGTTTCGTTGAATTGCCTTAACCACTTTTTGGATAGCCTGATCCTGGCCTACGACCTTTCCTGTCAAATCCTTAGCCATGCTCATAAGCCGCAGTCCTTCCGCCTGGGCAATCCGGGTTACCGGAATTCCCGACATGAGAGCAACCACTTCAGCAACTTTATTTTCGTCAACTATTTCCCGGTGATTGATCAACTCCTTTTCCCAGGCTTCTTTTTCTTTTTCGAGAAGCATCAGTAGGTTTTTCTCTTTATCACGAAAGTTGGCTGCCAATTCAAAGTTCTGGCTTTTTACAGCTGCAATTTTTTCTTCACGGGTCAGTTCGATCTTTTCTTCCAGTTTAACAACCCGTTCGGGTACGTTTATATTTGAAATATGGACCCTTGAGCCAGCTTCATCCAAAGCGTCAATGGCTTTGTCGGGCAAATAACGGTCGGAAATATACCTGGTGGTCAGCTTGACACAGGCATCAATTGCTTCGGGTGTATAAGCCACATTGTGGTGATCCTCATATCTCGATTTGATGTTGTTGAGAATTTCAATTGTTTCGTCCACGGAGGTTGGTTCAACCATTATTTTCTGGAACCGGCGCTCCAGGGCGCCATCCTTTTCAATATGCTGGCGGTATTCATCCAGTGTAGTTGCGCCGATACACTGGATCTCTCCCCGTGAAAGGGCAGGTTTAAGCATGTTGGCTGCATCAAGCGAACCGGAAGCACCGCCAGCGCCTACAATGGTATGAATTTCGTCAATAAACAGAATTACATTGCTTACTTTGGTCAATTCATTGAGGATGGCTTTCATTCTTTCCTCAAACTGGCCCCTGTATTTAGTTCCAGCTACAATGGATGCAATATCCAGGCTGATTACCCTTTTGTCGAAAAGCAGGCGCGACACCTTTTTTTGCACAATACGTATGGCGAGTCCTTCTGCAATGGCAGACTTACCAACACCCGGTTCTCCGATCAGAACCGGATTGTTTTTCTTCCTCCTGCTAAGTATTTGAGCCAGTCTTTCGATTTCCTTTTCCCGTCCGACAATTGGATCGAGGCTATTTTCTTCGGCAAGCCGGGTAATATCAACTCCAAAATTATCGAGTACCGGGGTATCCGACTTTTGGGGAGTTCCCTTTCTTGGCATATTTTGTGAAGACCGTTTGGAAAATTCATCATCCTGATCTTCTGATTCTTCACCGGGAAACTCGCTTTTTGCTTTGGGTTGCTTGTAATCCTGCAGCCTCGACTTAACCATAAAATAGGTTATACCTGCATCGTTCAACATATTGGAAATCAGATTATCGTTATCCTTTATCAGGGCAAGCAGCAAGTGTCCCGTGTTGGCAACAGTACTTTTAAATGACCTGGCTTCAAGGTAAATCACCTTAAGCGCCTTTTCGGCAGCCTTTGACATAGCCACATCGGCATCCAGGTCTATTTTTCGGTTACTCCTGATTTTCTTTTCAAGAGATTTCTTGATGTCAACAAGGTCAATGCCCATTGATTCAAGTACTTCCGTTGCAAGACCTTCGCCATCGCGTAAAATTCCCAGAAACAGATGTTCTGGCCCGATATAATCGTTGCCCAGCCGGATAGCTTCCTCCCGGCTGTATGCTATAATATCCTTTATTCTTGGTGAAAATTGTGAATCCATCGTGACAGGTTAAAAAATTTCATACTTATTCAACAAAAACTATTCCTAAAAGTTTTATTTCAAAATTATCAAAAAAAATGGATGGAATAGTGATTGTACTGCCAAGTTTTCCGCAAACATTTCAACAACTGGCATATTAACATCAGTATTGTTAATATCTTACAATACTCAAGTGTTAAAAGGGTATTAAAATAGCCTGTTAAAATGGTGGATTTTACTATTTTTGTGGGTCATTTAAAGACGATATAAAGCAGAAACTAAATATTATTTCAAATGGCTGATAGCGAGAAAATTATCAGAATAAATATTGAGGAACAGATGAAATCTGCCTACATTGATTATTCAATGTCGGTGATTGTTTCAAGAGCATTGCCCGATGTTCGCGATGGGTTGAAGCCGGTTCATCGCCGGGTACTTTTCGGAATGAGTGAATTGGGAATCGTTTCCAACAAACCACATAAAAAATCCGCCAGAATAGTGGGAGAGGTGCTTGGAAAGTACCACCCGCATGGAGACTCTTCTGTTTACTTTACCATGGTGCGCATGGCCCAGGAATGGTCTTTGCGCTATCCATTAATTGACGGCCAGGGTAACTTTGGTTCGGTTGACGGTGATAGTCCCGCAGCAATGCGATACACAGAAGCCAGGCTATCGAAGATTGCCGAGGAGACTTTGGCTGACCTTGATAAAAACACCGTCGATTTTCAACCCAATTTCGATGAATCCCTGAAAGAGCCTACCGTTCTTCCTACCCGCATACCGAACCTTATTATTAATGGTACCTCCGGAATTGCTGTAGGAATGGCCACAAATATGCCTCCGCATAATTTGTCTGATACAATCGATGCTATTGCGGCGTATATCGATAACAATGATATCGAGATCAGTGAATTGGTAGAAATTATTAAAGCGCCTGATTTTCCAACCGGTGGAATAATATATGGTTATTCCGGAGTCCGGGAGTCATATGAAACAGGAAGAGGCAGGATCGTTATACGTGGGAAAGCGCATATTGAAAATGAAGGGGGGCGCGAGAAAATAGTTGTTACGGAGATACCATACATGGTAAACCGTGCAGAAATGATTCAGAAAACTGCTGATCTGATTAATGACAAGAAGATAGACGGTATTTCGAACGTGAATGACGAATCGGACCGTGACGGGATGCGTGTTGTATATGATTTGAAAAAGGATGCAATGCCCAATGTGGTCTTGAACAGTCTTTATAAGTATACACAATTGCAGACATCCTTCAGTGTAAACAATATTGCACTTGTAAATGGAAGGCCCAAAACCTTGAATATCAAGGATCTGATTAAGTATTTCGTTGAACACAGGCATGATGTTATTATAAGAAGGACAAAATATGAGCTCGAACAGGCAGAGAAAAGGGCACATATACTTGAAGGACTGATAATTGCAAGCGACAATATTGATGAAGTGATTGCCATTATCCGCAGCTCATCCAATCCTGAACAGGCGCGTGAGAGGTTAATGGAGAATTTTAATCTTAGTGATATTCAGTCCAGGGCCATTGTCGAAATGCGTTTGCGGCAGTTAACCGGTCTGGAGCAGGACAAACTCAGAAGTGAATACCAGGATATTTTGAAGCAAATTGAATATTATCATCAGGTATTATCCGATGAAGTACTCAGGATGAGCATTATAAAGAACGAACTTCTTGAGCTGAAAACCAAATATGGCGATGGAAGAAGAACAGAAATAGAGCAGAACGCCGAAGATTTTAATCCTGAAGATTTTTATGCCGATGATGATATGATAATTACCATTTCATATTTAGGGTATATAAAAAGGACGCCATTGTCTGATTTCAGGACGCAGGGTAGGGGAGGAACCGGTTCCAAAGGGGGAGCTACCCGTGATGAAGATTTTCTGGAGCATATGTTTGTGGCATCCATGCACAGCACGCTCCTGCTATTTACCAGAAATGGCAAGTGCTACTGGCTGAAGGTATGGCAGATTCCTGAAGGGACCCGTACCGGTAAAGGCAGGGCAATCCAGAACATTCTGAATATCAGTCCCGATGATAAAGTATTGGCTTATATTAAAGTAAAGACACTCGATGATCCCGAATTCATCAACAACAATTTCATTATTTTAGCAACAAAGCAGGGAGTAATTAAAAAAACAACCCTCGAAGCCTACTCAAGGCCCAGGCTTAACGGGGTTAATGCGATAAATATCAGGGAGGGAGATGAACTGATTGAAGCCAGAAGAACCGGCGGGTCCCATGAAATCATGATGGCCGTCAGAAGTGGTAAAGCCATCCGTTTCAATGAAGCTATAGTTAGGCCAATAGGACGTACTGCCTCAGGCGTTAGAGGGATTACTCTTGGCAATCAGGCAGATGAAGTCATTGGCATGATTTGTGTGAATGATTCCAAGGATGACATTCTCGTTCTTTCAGAAAATGGTTACGGAAAACGGTCGAGCCTGGCTGATTATCGAATAACAAACCGTGGGGGAAAGGGTGTTAAAACCATCAATATCACGGAAAAGACAGGCAATCTGATATCAGTTAAAAATGTTGGCGACGATAATGATTTGATGATAATCACACAAAATGGCCTTACCATCCGGGTAGCGGTAAAAACTATCCGTATCATGGGACGCGCAGCCCAAGGGGTAAAAATCATTAACCTGAAGAATGGCGACAGAATTGCATCGGTGGCTAAGGTAAGACATGAAATCGAGGGAAAAGATATATCAGCGATCGAAGATAGTCCGGAAACGGGAGAAGAACCGGCCGGTGAAAATTAATACCTTTTAAACGTATTTTTGTTATAATTAATATTTGTATAATTTTGCATCAAAACTAAAAATTTAAAAAATAGGCAATGAAAAAGACATTATTTCTACTATCCTTTATTTTACTGGCATCTGTTGTGTTTGCCCAAAAAGGTAAAGTATCAAGTGCCCTGAATTTCAAAGATACAGGGAAACTGGATAAGGCACTGGAGGCAATAGAAGAGGCAATTGATGCCAGCAATCCCAAGACTAAAAGTTCTCTTACCTGGCCCCGAACATGGGAAGTGAGGGGTGAAATCTTCCAGGCGATTGCCCAATCAAAAGATGCTAATGTTAAGAAGTTGTCGAAAGATCCATTATCGGAGGCATTAAATTCGTACAAAAAAGCACTTGAGCTGGATGATAAAAACCGTTTTGACAAAAGTGTAAAGATAAAACTTACCTTATTGGTCAACGATCTTACCAACCAGGCAGTGGAAGCCTTTAATGCGGATAATTATCCAAGAGCATTGCTTTCATTTGAACAGATACTTGAATTACAGGAGCTTCCGGTAATGAAAGCTGACAATCCCGAAGCAATTGATACCATTATCATATTCAATGCTGGTTTGGCTGCATACAACGCTGAGAATTTTGACAAAGCCATTGAATATTATGGCACTGCAGCCAAGCATGGTTACAATGAAGGAAGGACTTATCAGCTTTTGTCCAAAGCACATCTTGACAACAAAGATACAACTGCTGCACTTTTGACATTGCAGGAAGGTTTTCAGAAATATCCCGGAGACAACGGGGTTTTGGTGGAAATGATCAACATTTACATCAATGCAGGCAAAACCAACGATGCAATGAAATATCTCTCATTGGCGATCGAACAGGATCCTGAAAATTCAACTTATTATTTTGCGCAGGGAAGTCTGTATGACCAGATGGGTGAGCAGGAAAAATCTATTGCAAGTTACAAAAAGGCAATTGATGCTAATAAGGAATACTACGATGCACACTATAACCTTGGTGCATTGTATTATAACAATGGTGTTAAACAAATTGAGGTAGCCAACAAAGTTCCTGCAAGTGAGAATGTCCGTTACGAAGCTGAACTGAAAAAAGCCGATGATTGGTTTGAATTGGCATTACCCCTTATGGATAAATGTCGTGAACTCAAACCAGATGATCCATACGCTCTTGAATCGCTCAGAAATTTATACTACCGTCTGAAGATGATGGATAAGTACGAAGAGATTATGAAATTGATGGGTCAATAAAAAATATAATTGATGGGTCGATAAAAAGATCCTGGAGGCTGTCTCAAAATAATGGGGCAGCCTCTTTTTTTTGTTTTCCTGTTAAAGGGGGGAGACTCAGCCATCAATCTCCAGTAAGAACCTCACTTTTGAATTGGTCTTTTTTTTCAGATATAAAAATAACATAATATCAATTATAAGACAAGAGGATATAATTTAGACGCAACCGATTCATACTCAAACGTCAGCTTTTATTGATGTTAACGGTATAAGAATAGACTGTCTTTGGAGGTGTCTTTTCCTCGCTTTTAGTTTCAGTTTTGTAATTGTATTTGATGGTTTGTTCAGCTGAAGAATTCTTTTGCAAAACATTTTTTAGTTTAAACCGGATCTTGAATTTCTTTTTTGTTGTTAACCGCATACCGCGATTTTTTACGCCACCAAAATGCAATCCTTCAATAAGCCTAATCGCTTCCTCGTCACAACCATAACCAATGCCTTTGTCAACACTCACCGACAAAACCTCGCCGTTGTCGTCAATCTGAGCCGTTAAAAGCACAAAACCTTCAATCTTATTCTTTAAGGCTTCCTCAGGGTATTTCAGATTTTCGTTTACATATTTTCTTAACTCCTCTTTTCCCCCAGGATACTCAGGCAACTTCAGGAATCTTTTCTTTTGCATAACATTATGTATATCAGGCCATATCAACATCTCTTCTGATGTAGCCGGTGTAATCTTTTATTATTGGTTCATATCTTTCGTGAAAAAGTGTGGATGAAATCATAAAATCAGCTGTTGACCGGTTGGATGCTGTAGGTATATTATATAAAACTGCAATCCGCAATAAAGCTTTTACGTCAACGTCGTGCGGTTGAGGCTGCATCGGATCCCAGAAAAAAATAAGTATATCAATTCCACCTTCGGAAATAATAGCACCCAATTGCTGGTCGCCTCCAAGCGGACCTGACTTCAGGCAAACTACCTCAGGGGGCACGACTTCATTTTCGTCGCATTTCTCATGAAGCGTTTCTTCAACCAATTTCCCGGTAGTGCCGGTACAAACCAGACGGTGTGGCGTGAATTGCTGCCAGTT
>CAYMXK010000182.1:0-1487 GCA_964393915.1 uncultured Prolixibacteraceae bacterium | reverse complement strand
TATGTAAAGATATGTATAAAACAGAGGCAGGCTACCTTTGAGTAAGATAGCCTGCCTGACACAACGAAAACTTAATTTAGAAGTTCTTTGTAAGTTCTTCAATCCACATATCAAGTCTCTCGGGTGTTAATCTTGCCTGGTTTTCCTGATCCAGAATCAACCCGGCGAATTTTCCGTTTTGCAGGGCCTTTGACCCCTCGAAGTTGTATCCTTCGGGGGAGGTCTCCCCTATTACTTCTGCGCCACACTTCCTTACCAGGTCAGCCATAAGGCCAACTGCATCACCAAAATTTTCAGGGTAACCTTTTTGATCAGCCAATCCATAAATGGCTATTTTCTTTCCGGTCAAATCAAGTTCTTCCAATGCTGGCACAAATTCATCCCAATAATTGGGAAATTCGCCGTCAAACCAGGTTGGAACCCCTAATATTAACTTGTCGTTTTTTATGAAATCTTCCTCAGTAACCGTTTCTGCATTAATGGGTTCAATCTCTCCTTCATTGAATTTCTTCAAAATTTTCTCAGCTATTAACTTGGTTTTATGGGAGTTAAAGCTGTAAATTATTGCAATTTTATTCATTTTCTTACGATTTAATAGTTTAATAATTCAACTGCTGCGTCATATATCCTCTTTGTATCCGGCAAAACGGCTTTTTCAAGAATCCGGTTAAATCCAACCGGAGTAAAGGTAGACCCGACCCTGCGTACCGGACTGTCAAGATATTCAAAAGCTTCCTCCATAATAACAGAAGCTATTTCTCCGCCAAAGCCTCCGTGCACTTTATCCTCGTGCACTACCAGCGCCCTGTTGGTTTTCTTAACCGATTCGAGGATCATTTCCTTATCCATTGGGACCAGCGAACGCAGGTCAATAACTTCAACGTTAAATCCTTCTTTTGCCAGCAACTCTGCTGCTTCAAGAGAGAGATGGGTAGTATTGCCATAGGTTATTATTGACAGATCAGTTCCCGGGCGGCGTATACGGCCTTTCCCAAAGGGAACTTCAAAGTCATCAGGAATAACAGTGGCTGCTTTCGGATCCTGATACAAAGTCTTGGGCTCCATGAACATGGTCAGGCCTCTTGAGCGGATTGACGTTCGCAACAAGCCCGCCGCATCATCGGCAAATGAGGGGTAAACTATCCTTACTCCCGGAATGGAAGCTAGAGAACCTTCTATATTCTGGGAGTGATACAAACCTCCACCAATATATCCACCTGACGCAAGCCTGATTGTTACGTTGGGTGTGAACTTCCCGTTGGTGCGCCAGTAATCATGGCTTGAGTCAACGTATTGCTCCATGGCTGGCCAGAAGTAATCTGCAAATTCAGCCCCCTCCACGACAATTCTGATTTTTTCACTGAATCTTGACATACCATTGGCGGTGCCCATTATAAAATCTTCGGCAATTGGAGCGTTAAAAATCCTTTTTTTGCCAAATTCCTTTTGTAAACCCTTGGTAACATTGAAAATGCCGCCTTTATCCT
>CAYMXK010000181.1:1870-9021 GCA_964393915.1 uncultured Prolixibacteraceae bacterium | reverse complement strand
CTCATAGAGCCATGAGATACATTTTTACAGATGAATCTTGGGAAGATTATTTGTAATGGCAATGGCTAAAATACTAATATCCTTTATTTTACTTCTGGTTTTAAGCACCAGTAATTCACAGAATGCTGACAAACCAAGAGTGATTATTTCTACAGATATAGGTGGAAGTGATCCTGATGATTATCAGTCGATGGTACATTTCCTTTTATATGCCGACAGATTCGAAATCGAGGGACTTGTCAGTTCTCCTCCGAAACAAGGAAGAAAAGAACATATTGAAGAAGTTATTCATGCTTATAAACAGGATTTTAAGAATTTAAGAAGATATTCAAAAGAGTTTCCAAATCCGGCTTTACTTTTTAAAGTTACAAAGCAGGGAGCGATAAATCCTCAACCCGATGTAATTCCACAGGAATTTAGTGAGGGCGCCCAATGGATCGTTAAACGGGCAATGAAAAAAAATGAAAAACCACTGTATATTCTGGTTTGGGGCTCAATCACCGACGTCGCACAAGCTGTTCACAGGGTACCGGAAATTAAAAAATACATTAGAGTTTACTCCATTGGTTCCTGGAATACCGTTCAGGATGAAAAATCCCGCGATTATCTTTACAACAATCACCCGGATTTATGGTGGATTGAAAACAATACCACATTCAGGGGTATGTATATGGGAGGATATCAGGAAAATAGTTATGGCAATTTAAGTTTTACAGAAAAAAATGTGAAAGGCTACGGCGCTTTGGGTAATCTTTTTTGGGAAAAGAAAAAAGATATTAAAATGGGCGATACTCCCTCAGTCCTGTATATGTTACATGGTGATCCCAATCATCCTGAAGGGGCAAGTTGGGGTGGTAGTTTTGTTAAAACCGGCCACGGCGAAAATTACTGGACTGATAATATGGCTGATTCCCTAATCGAAAATGGCAGACACGGAGCCAGGACTGTTAATTTGCATCGCAGGGAATACCTCGATGATTGGGCAAAAAGGATGAAATGGTTAAAAGATTAAAATAAACCCAAACACTGAGATTGAACATGGAATGTCGGTGCAAAACTTTTACTGCCTTTGGCTGGAAGAGCTTTCCTTAATCCTTTTACTCCTTCCGATTGCGAAGTACAATATAGCCCCCATAATTGGCAGGAGCAAAATTATCAATACCCATATGAGTTTATCGTTACCTTCAAACCTGTTGGACAGGACGCTGATAAGGGCAATGAGCGGGAGAATCATAAAAAGGGGAACAATCATCAGTATGATGATCAGTTCCTGTGGTCCGATGAATCCTAGTAAATGCATGAAGAATGATTTAGGTGTGGTTACTAATGCTTTCTTTGATGATAATAAGTGAGAAGTATTGGGTCAGAATTACAGCGGTGCATAATAAAAATAATTCATGGATATTGAAAAACCACACGAGACTGTCTGGATTGCCTTAGGTTCAACTGCAGCAAGGGGGAGGCTGGTCAGTCATGGCAGCTCCTTTGTTAAGCCTGGATTCGTTAGGCACGTCTTCTTTGTCGGGGCGACCAACAATGAGTCTTTGCTCAGTGAGAGCATACTAGCTGACTATTAGGGATAAGAATTAAGAAGGTCTTTGACCTGATGAAGAATTAGATGCATTGGGACGGCACATAACTTACAGCCAGTTAAATTTGGATGAGTTGCACCATCAGCGGGACAGTGCCTGGCGAACCTGAGTTTCAAGTTCAACTTTTAGCGACGGGTCAATTTTTAGCTGTCGTGCCAATTCTTCCAAATATGACCGCTCCATGAAATTTTCATCATCCACAATCAAAACACTTGCTATATACATCTCAGCAGCCATTTCAGGTGTTTTTGCTGCTCTTGCAACATCAGCCGGATCAAGCGGTTTATTAAGTTCAGACTCGATCCAGCGCCGCAATTCCATATCGTTTGAGAATTTGCCTAATTCCTCATCCAGCAATTGACGCTCCTTTACATCAACATGACCATCAGCTTTCGAGGCAGCAACAAGGGCTTTAAGAATTGCCATGCTGTGTTCCTCAACCTGAGGTGCAGGCAGACGATCAATGGTTTGCGGCTCGGCATAAGCAGTTTGTGCCTTTTGTGCCTGCCAGTTGCTGTATGCTTTGTAGGCAATTACGCCAAGTGCTGCCAGTCCACCATACATGGCCACCTTGCCACCAACCTTACGGGCTTTTTTGTTGCCAAGCAATAATCCAAGTGCGCCACCTGTAACAACTCCTCCGCCAAAACCGGAAAGCACGCCTCCCAAACCACTGCCCGAAAGAAGGTCTCCAAGTCCGCCTAATGGTGAACTTTCATTTTGAGATCGCCCACTGCCTGCCTGACCGGTTCCCTGTCCAGATTTAAGTAAAAGATCAAGTATACTGCTGGTATTCATTAACTAAACCTCCACTTTAAGTTTGTATATTTCGTTTTTTATCCACAAATAAAATTGATGGAAAATCACATGGGCAAGTATACTGATATTTTTAATAGTTAAGCATAATTCAATATATTTTATCAACATTATCCGACCAATTCAAGGGTTTTATCCACTTCAACATTTGTGTAACTTGAAAGCCGGGAATATATCAAAGAAATGGACCCAGCCCGTTCAAAATTGGGGATTGAGAGTCCAGCAACTTTGCATAAAATTTGGAGACAGAATGAAAATAGACTTGTGATTTTTAATCCCAAAAGCAAAGATAGTACAGGATTTAAAATCTGACAAGGGTATATAAACGGCTCCGTGCCTCTGCCGCGCTTGCCAAATTCCAAATCCAGAATAAAAAAGCTTTTAATATTGAAAAATGGAAAATTAAATTAAATTTGTATGTAACTGTTGCAACTACAAAAAGAAATGGATGATCCGCTGGATTTGCAAACTGTGTTTAATTTTTAATAAATAAATAATTATGAGAAAACAATTTTTAATTTTAGTCTTGTTAGTATTTAGTTGTAGTTTAATCGCACAGGATAAGGTAAACTATTTAAACGAATCGGATGAAGCTTTTCAAAAACGAATGAAATGGTTTCTTGATGCAAAGTACGGAATGTTTATTCACTTTGGGTTATACAGCCAGCTTGGGGGAATTTACGAAGGAAATGATAAAGGCCGTTATGCGGAATGGATTCAGGCAAATCAGCAAATTCCAAAGTCAGATTACATAAAACTGATTGATACCTGGACACCCCATAATTTTGATGCTGACAAAATTGCTAACCTTGCTAAAAAGGCAGGAATGAAATACCTGGTGGTTACTTCGAAACACCATGAGGGATTTTGTTTGTGGGATTCAAAATATACCGAATTCGACATCGCCAATTCACCTGTGAAGGGGCGGGATTTTATGCAGGAACTGTCGGATGCATGCAAAAAACAAGGCATTCATTTTGGCACGTATTACAGCATTATCGACTGGAACCATCCGTCGCACGATATACCGGATTCAGACGCTAAAGATGTAGCCCGCAAACGCTGGCAGAATCCTAATCTCCATGAGGGGAAAAAGGAGGAGTACGTACAATACATGAAAAATCAGGTAAAGGAACTAATAGAAAAGTACGATACCGACATCTTATGGTTCGATGGCGACTGGGCTGATTATTGGACGGTTGAAGATGGAAATGATTTATACCAATACATCCGTGAGTTGAAACCTGAAATAATTATCAATAACCGGGTCTCAAAGCGCAAAATATTCAAAAAGGACTTTGGCACACCTGAACAGGAGCATCCCGGAGAATCGCTGGATCATTATTGGGAAGCCTGCTATACCATGAACGATTCCTGGGGATTCAAAATCAAAGACACCGATTGGAAAAGCCCGGAAGAAATTTATGAAAAATTGCAGGACATTAACGGAAAGGGTGGTAACTTTTTACTCAATGTGGGACCTGACGGTAATGGTGAAATCCCGAAAGAATCTATTAATATTTTATTGAAAGTGGGTAAAATGTTGAAACGATAAATGCAACTTAAAAGTTCAGGTTCAGTAGCTAAAGAAAAAACTCTGATAAATTACTGTATATCAGCTTATTATCAGAGTTTGAAAGTACCCGGAGGGGGACTTGAACCCCCACAGCCGTTATGGCCATTGGATTTTAAGTCCAACGTGTCTACCATTCCACCATCCGGGCATCCTGTGAACATCTTCAAAAAAGGAAAGCGTAAAACCGGAATTTTACGCTTTCAATGTGAGCGGGAAACGAGACTCGAACTCGCGACCCCGACCTTGGCAAGGTCGTGCTCTACCAACTGAGCTATTCCCGCATTTTTTTAAAACCTGTGAACCCTATCCGGCGTCTGATTGACTGTACCCTGCCAGGTGAGCCCATCATTCATAATTAACTTTCCGGTGATTCCGGTCTGTACAGAACGTTTTTGCTTTTCGCGCTGCAAATATAAAGCTATTTTTTTTCTCACCAAACAATAAATGCTGAAAAAAATCCAGGATCACTTTAATCCTGTGAATTTTTTAATCTCATTCAGCTTATTTAACGCCTCCAGTGGTGTCAACTCGTTAATATTCAAATTTTTGATTTCATCCCTGATTTGCTTGAGCACCGGGTCATCCAACTGAAAGAAGCTCAGCTGAAGGCCCTCCCTCTTTGTGCCAATGGTCTCCAAAGGCTTGCCCAGACTCTCCTTCTGATGGGTGTTCTCCAGCTGCTTCAGAATCTCTTCGGCCCGCTGCACCACGCTCCGGGGCATCCCGGCCATGGCTGCCACATGGATACCAAAGCTGTGGTTGCTTCCTCCCCGTACCAGCTTGCGCAAAAATATCACCTTGTTGCCCAGCTCCTTAATGGATACATTATAGTTTTTCACCCGCTTGAAGGTGTTCTCCATCTCATTCAGCTCGTGGTAATGGGTGGCAAAAAGCGTTTTGGCCTTCGCCCGGGGATGCTCATGCAGGTACTCAACGATCGACCAGGCTATGGAAATCCCATCGTAGGTGGAGGTTCCCCTACCCAGCTCATCCAGCAGGATCAGGCTCCGGTTCGATACATTATTGAGAATACTGGCCGCTTCGTTCATCTCTACCATAAAGGTCGATTCTCCCAGCGAAATATTGTCGGAAGCCCCTACCCTCGTGAAAATTTTATCCACAATTCCGATTTTCGCTGATGATGCCGGCACAAAGCTACCCATCTGCGCCAGCAGCACGATCAGGGCGGTCTGCCTCAACAGCGCCGATTTCCCTGCCATATTGGGGCCTGTGATGATAATAATCTGCTGGCTCTCCTGGTCAAGCAGCACATCATTTGTATTATTCGACTCTCCTTTGGGCAAATGCCGCTCAATTACCGGGTGCCTCCCCTCCCTGATGTCGATTACCGTACCTTCATTCACTTCCGGACGGGAATATCCAAAATCCTCCGCACAGGCAGCAAACGACATCAGGCAGTCGATACGTGCCAGAATATTGGCATTCAGCTGAATGGCGGCGATGTATTCAGAAAGGGCATACACCAGTTCGTTGAACAATCGGGTTTCCAGCTCCTGAATCTTCTCTTCGGCGCCCAATATTTTTGTTTCATACTCCTTCAGCTCCTCGGTTATGTATCGCTCGGCACCCACAAGGGTCTGCTTGCGGATCCATCCCTCGGGAACTTTTTCCTTATGTGTATTCCGCACCTCAATGTAGTATCCGAATACATTGTTAAAGCTGATTTTCAATGACGTAATGCCGTACTGATCGCTCAACTGCTTCTGCATTCTTGCCAGGTAGTCTTTCCCCGAATAGGCAAGCTCACGCAGTTCGTCCAGATCAGCCGACACCCCTTTGGCAATCACCTTTCCGCGATTAATCATAACCGGCGGATCTTCGGTAAGCTCATTATGAATCCTTTCCCTGATGCTGTCGCAGGGATTCAACTGCTCCGCAAATCTGCGCAGGGTGGGATTGCCTGAGGTTGCACAAGCTTGCCTGATGGGAAGAATGGCATTCAGGGCATTCTTCACCTGCACCGTTTCCCGCGGGTTGATGCGCCCGACAGCCACTTTTGATATCAGTCGCTCCAGGTCCCCAATCAGCCGCAGGTGTTCTTCCAGGTTATCCCTCAGTGCCTCATCCTTCAAAAAGGTATCCACCACATTGAGCCGCTCGTTGATGGGACCGGTCTCCTTCAGGGGAAGTGCCATCCAGCGCCGCAATAACCGGGAACCCATGGGCGATATGGTCCGGTCGATCACCTGCAGCAATGGCTTCGCTCCTTCATAGAGGGTGTTGAAAAGTTCCAGATTGCGGATGGTAAAGCGGTCGAGCCACACATAGTGATCCTCTTCGATGCGGCTAAGGTGACTGATGTGCTGCACCTGTTTATGCTGTGTCAGGTCGAGATAATGGAGAATGGCCCCCGCAGCGACAATTCCCAGCGGCAGGTTCTCCACGCCAAATCCTTTCAGCGACTTCACCTGAAAGTGGCGGATCAGCCTGTCGAATGCGGCATCGCCCGAATAAGCCCAGTCATCAAGGTTGTAGGTATAGTATTTCGTTCCGAAGTACTCCCCGAATTCCTGCGTTCTTCCCCTCTGGTACAAAACCTCCTTGGGCTGAAACGAACTCAGCAGTTTGTCGATGTACTCAAAAGAGCCCTGCGCAGTCATAAATTCACCAGTGGAAATATCCAAAAAAGCAACACCGGCCATCTTTCTGTCGAAATGAACCGAAGCCAGAAAGTTGTTCTCCTTGTTTTCGAGGATGTTGTCATTGATAGAGACCCCGGGCGTGACCAGCTCGGTAATTCCGCGCTTTACGATATTTTTGGTCAGCTTCGGATCTTCCAGTTGCTCACAAATGGCCACCCGCTGTCCGGCGCGCACAAGTTTGGGAAGGTAGGTATCGAGGGCGTGGTAGGGAAATCCCGCAAGTTCAACATAGCTGGCCGAACCATTTGCCCTCCGGGTCAGTGTAATGCCAAGGATTGCCGCAGCCCTGATGGCATCTTCACCAAAGGTTTCATAGAAATCCCCCACCCTGAACAGCAAAACTGCATCAGGATGTTTCGCCTTGATGGCATTGTACTGCTTCATCAGGGGCGTTTCTGCATATTTTTGGTTGCTTCCCATAAACGGACAACAAAGATATCAGTTTGAAGGTGCCATCATAAATCTGAAAACCACGATTTGTTATTTTTTTTCAACAATTAAACC
>CAYMXK010000181.1:0-1770 GCA_964393915.1 uncultured Prolixibacteraceae bacterium | reverse complement strand
TCAACCCGCAAGGAATTTTTCAGAAATGATTCAAAAATATCCTTGAAAAGGGGCGACAAAGTAGTGGTTGCCGTTACACCAGGTCACGATGTCGGAGAGGTTTCCCTGATCGGTTACCTGGCCGAAAAGCAATTCAAAAGAAAGGTAAACCACCCCGATCGCTACCAGGCGGGAACCATATACCGGACGGCCACTCCGCGGGATATGGAGAGTATGGGAATTGCCAAATCCCGGGAAAAGGATTTGCTCATCAGGTCACGGCAGATTGCCAACGAACTCAGTTTGCAAATGAAAATCGGTGATGTTGAAGTGCTGGCCGACAACCGCAAGGCCATATTTTACTACATTGCCGACGGTCGCGTCGACTTCAGGCAACTGATAAAGAATTATGCCTCGGAGTTCAGGCTGAAAATAGAGATGAAGCAGATCGGCGCAAGGCAGGAAGCAGGCCGGATCGGCGGGATAGGTTCCTGCGGGCGCGAGCTCTGCTGTTCTTCATGGCGCACCGACCTGACCAGTGTGACCATCGACGCACTCGCCTTTCAGGGGTTGTCGGCCTCGGCCCAGAAAATGGCAGGGCAGTGCGGAAAACTGAAGTGCTGTCTGCTTTATGAACTCGATGCCTATGTGGAAGCGGGCAGGGAATTTCCCGATGAGTTGCTCTATCTGGAAACCGCGCAGGGATTGGTCAAGCCTTTCAAAACCGACTACCTGGCCCGGAAAATATGGTTCTCGGCCGGCAACAGCGGAATTGAAAAAACGTGGCTGCTCACTTTGGATGAGGTCAGGCAGTTTATTCAGGACAATAAGCGCGGACTGAAACCCGACCTGGAGACAAAAAAACCGCAGCAGTCTGCTGAAAGTCAGTTTATTTCGGGCAGTTCAGACATAAAATCCCCACCCCAATCCAGAAACAGGAAGAGGGCGAGAAAAATAACTGCCAGATAGAATCTTATAATGCTGTAAATAAAGTATTCACCTAAAATTGCCACCAAGGCACCAAGGCACAAAGTAACACCAAGATTTTCTTTGTGCATCTTGGTGTCTTGGTGCCTTGGTGGCTACAATATCTTTATGGCAAAAAAGGCTTTTCAGAGCAGACTTAAATTTACCAGGTGATTGGCGGATTAAAGAATATATATATCGCAAACAGAATATTTTTTTGACCAGAAGTAGATTTTATTCAATTTTTTGGGGATGGGAAATAAGCGGTCGCAGGTTATCAATTTAAGTTATGATAAAACTCAAATGTGCTGAAAATAAAAGTTTTGGGTTGTATCAGAGATAAAAAATCTACATAGGCAGGGAGCACTTGCTGCATTGATATTAGAAAGTTTATGTTAGAAATCAAGAAAAATTAACACTTAACATTTGTATTAATTAAAATATTTCTAAATTAGCTGCAGGATTTAAAAAATACAATCGGGTAAACTGTGCTGGGAGACAAACCCTGCGCGATTTCCGGACGAACTTACAAGAACAATTATTGCTTATGAAAAAACATGTAATGCTGCGTAAAAGCAGTGATACCGGTTTGAATTGTGTGAGCCCTCAGCTCCAAAACACCGCTGAGCCTTCCTCTGGCAGCAGCGGGTATATTCAGATGTTAATAACCGCCCCCAAATCTGTTGCCTATGTAAAATAACTGTTTATGCCATGCCCTGTCAGGTGCAGGGAGAATGCATCCGGGATGCAGAAAACAAAATTTTAACACAAAAAATCTTATTTAATACACACATTAATAATTAAAAATTGCAATTATGAAAAAGA
>CAYMXK010000180.1:0-9067 GCA_964393915.1 uncultured Prolixibacteraceae bacterium | reverse complement strand
AATTGGTATCGGGATTGCCCTTGCAGGCATCATGTCGCCGGTTATTGCAGCCATACTGATGCCCCTCAGTTCAGTGTCGGTGGTGGCATTTGCCACCTTTGTTACCCGGGGGGCAGGTTCTTTACAATTGTAAAGGGATTATTGATTATTGATTATGATTATTGACAAATGGTAACCTTCTTCGATGTATGAATCAATCAGGTCAAGAACCTCTGAATCAAATGAGAAATTTGATTAAACCTGCCATATCACCTCATCACTACCCTGCGGTTATTATACCAGAGCCAACGGTCATCCCTGCGAAAAACATCAAGCCCCTGCTCTCTGATCATCAATTCGTCAATGGCATAACCGGCCCTGGGCAATACCGTGTTCCTAATGGAAAGTTTGGCAATTTCATTGTCGTTTTTGGTCTCAAAAGGAAACTCAATCAATGCCCAGTCACCACTAAATGCCTTGATATGCCTGAAAAAGTCGGAATAGAGGCAGAATGTTGTCTCGTCAGTGGCAGGATTCTTTAAAAAAAACTCCAGGTTGGTGCGCAAATAGGCATCCTGCCGGTAATTCCTGACCCAGAACGATACCATCATGGCAGTGCCTGAGGGAACCCTGTGCAGGGTGTCTTGCCAAACAGTGTGCCACTGACGGGCGGGATAAGTCATGGCTCCTATACCATCAAAGGAAGAACCGGCAGAAATTTCATCAAAGGGCTGCCATAAAAACCAGGCGTCCGGATCACTCACCTGCCAGCCATTCCTGTCAACCAGTGAGGTGGTTTCATATTTGGAGATTACCTCCTCATTATACATCAGATTCAGCCTTCGAATCGTTGCAACAGGCAATTCATACAGAACAAATGCGGACGCATCTGTCAGTAGCCGTGAATGAACAAGCATCCTTTGCTCCTGCGCCGAAGGCTGATAACCTTTCATCAGTAAAAGCAACAGAGGCCGTTCATCGGGCAGAAAGTCCGGGAATTCAAGCCGCTCAAGTGGTTCGGTAACGAGGGCATAGTTGTTATAAGTCTGTGAAATGGAAGTGCGGCTGAGTTCCACACCTACCGTTGGCAATCCGGTTTTCAGAGAAGCCATCATGGTAGTTTCCTTAACCCCATGTGTGGGATCGATCCAGATATTTTCTGATCCCACATGAAAATAAGGTATTGGCAGAATAGCCTGGTACTTGGATGCGTCGACTTCATTCACCCACGCGTTGGCTTCTGAAAGGTTTTGAGTGTCCTCCGGCGCAGGAATCCTGTTTTTAATCACATGTGAAACATTCCTGACATTATAAAAACCATCGACAAAAAGCAACAGAAGAGCAGCCCCTGCTAATACTTTCCAATACCATTTCGACTCCTTTACAAATGCCCTGTGGTAAATCGAGGTGAATACAATGATATTCAGCAGGTAAAAGAACAGCCACGAAAAGCGCGACAATGTCCTGAGTTGCCTGAGAGGCCCGGCGTAATCGGCCAGTCCCTTCATGCCCAGCACCATAGGAAGGCCAAAGGAAAAAAGCAAAGCCAGGACTGATACCCAAAACATTACATTTACGGATGAGAGATGGGTTACCTTCAGGAAGGATTGCCTCCTGATGGCTCGTTTAACCATCCAGGCTAATCCAGCCAGAAAGCCGAACAGCGCAGGGGTGCCAATATACGCCAACGACTCCCGCGATAGGTGCCTGAAAACGGTAATATGCTCAGAAACAAACAACCACGGCCTTTTATCAGGAAGGAATATTCCCACCGGGTGAGCGAGATAGGAATAAAGGCCAAAAGGCCATGCCGTGCGGTCGGTTACATCGTCATTGACCATGGTCAAAAACTGAAGCACCAGCACCGGGAAAATAAACTGCAGGAAGATATGAATGGTATCGCGGTACCAAAAGGTTTTGGCCTGTCTGTACCAGATAAACCTGAAGAACCAGTAGCCGCCGGTCAGAAAGGCAATAATCGCAACAAAATAGAAGTGCATCAAACCTGCACAAAAGGTCACTATGCCAATAAGTAACGTATAAGGCAGTTTACGTGTCCTGTCAAAACGAATAATCAAATATAAAACAAGCGGTATCCAGAAAAGCCAGGACAGCCCAAAATGGCCACCCATGCTTCCAATTTGGGGCGAGACCATAGCTATGCCCACAGCTGCAAGTGATGCAAACCACCATTTAACGCCCATTTCTTTAAATATCAGGTAGATAAACAATGATGCCAGCACAATGGAGAACAGCATAGCCAGATTAATGATGGCCACTGTATGACCGGTAATATCAACAATATGTTTTGAAATAAAACGGATGGGATTGACCAGCAAAGGCTGACTGTCGGTAAACGAAATCGCTTCGCCGTAGGGATAGTTCATGGCATTGCTCCGGTATGCATGCTGGTCGTATTGGGCATGATAAAGAGCTCCGTAATAGGTTGCAATCCCTTGATCCGCACCGTCGAACCAGTAATTCCCAGGTGATCTCATCGTATCACCAAAGAAAAAGACCAGCATCAACACTGCCAGTCCACTAGTCAGCAGAAATCCGGAAATTCGCTGTTTCATCAGACAATTTTCAAAATTTTAATGCAAAATAAACTATTAATATCACTAATGTAAGCACTATTTTCAAAAAGTGATAATTTTGTCTGAATTGATATTGATATAAATAAGTGAATAACTGGGCTATCCTATTTAGTAAGGATTGATTTTTTATGAAAATTAAGAAATACTTATGACAAATTTAAAAGACCTGATGAAGTATTCCCGCACCTTGTTATTGTTGATTTTCCCATTTTTCACACTGATAACAGGGGCTTATTTCAGGTATATATTGGGTGACCTTTCATTACGTTCTGTTGACCCGGATTATGTCTATTTTAGTAACGGGCTGGGTGTTTCCCAGGGATTTTTTGACACAGGAAATATTTTTCATCCAGGTTCTCCCTTGCAATACTTTACAGGATTAATTTTCAGATTGGTTTATCTTATCCGTTCTCCCGGAGTTCCCTACCTGGATGATGTTTTTATAAACTCCGATTTGTATATGTCGGTCGTAAGTATCAGTTTCATTGGGGTCCTGACTTCTGCACTAATTGTATCAGGATTTGCAATATACCGTATTACTGGCTTAATTATCTATGCCATGTTGATCCAAACGACTGTGCTTCTTCCAATTATCTGGTATGACCTCATCGGGAGGGTCGTACCTGAAACGATGCAGTCACTTCCGGTCTTGGTACTCGCCGTTTTAGTAATATTTTATTATAAGAAGGAGAAACTCCCGAATTCATTATCTGACATTTGGCTCTTAGCCCTTGCCTGTGCATTCGGGTTATCTGCAAAAGTTACTTTCATCCCACTGCTACTGATTCCTGTGATAATTATTGAGAACTGGAGGGGGAGAATTAAGTTTCTCATGCTCACCTTTCTGTTTTTTCTGATTATGTCGGTTTCTGTACTTTTAAAATTGGAAGTTTTCTGGAACTGGACTACGAACATTTTTCTGCATGGCGGAGAATACGGTGCCGGACAGGCAAATATTATCAACCTGGCAGATTTTAAAAAGAATTTGATAAGTATTGTAAAGCTCGAAAAATGGTTTTTCCAGATGATCCTGATTTCATTTCTGGTATTGGTATTTCATCTGGTTATTATAAGAAAAAAGGGAGATAGGCATACCATCCGGTTTACCTTATCGGTACTGACAGCTATAGTTGTTCAATTATTGATTGTAAGTAAGCACTTTGCCCACAGAAACATAATCCCCGCTTTGCTCCTGTTGCCGCTGGTTATATATTTCACTTCTGAGTTACTTAGAAAGCAATCAAAAAATAAGATATACAATTTTGCCATATACTTTATTGTGGTTTTGTTCCTCGCCTTTACTGTAAGGAATCAGTTTCTTTGGCTGCCGGTGAAATCAAACGCCATGTACAATGATGTACATAACAGAAAAGAGACACAGACCTTTATTTCTACACTTGATAAAAACAGCATCCGGATAATTACCTCCCAGAGTTACGGCTGTCCATTTCCGGAATACTCCCTGATGTACAGCACTGCATGGGCTGAAAACAGTTTGAAACCTGTCTATGCCGAAGTGTTGGGAAGACTATATCCTTACACTTATCAGCATACTACATGGGACGACAGGTTTCAGTATTGGGCTGAAAAATTTGATGTTGGAAAGATATTGAGCTCGGATAAACTGGTTTATCTCTACATTGAACGAGATGATGAGGAGCTATATTCCCGCACTTTGGGCAAATTAAAAGAAGAGAGCACCACACCGTTCAATTTCGAAAGGGAACTGTTGTACCGAAACCCGGTAACCACAGAAGTGGTCTTTAAGCTTAGACTTAGTGTTGAGGTGGTTGATGTCAATTAATTCCCTTGTCAATATTCCTTTTCACCCTTTAAAGCTTTATCATAGTCCGGAGCTTTTATCATTTTATCGTACCCTTCGGGCCAGGTCATTTTGCCCCATATTCCCACATAGGCCGCGCGGGTCATACTATCCCAATGCAACAACGATATCCGGTACTGTTTCATTTGATAAATATTAAGAAAGAGCATCCCGGCAAGCACAAACAAAGTAACAGTTTGCACAAATACTCTCCTGGTTCTTATCCAGTCAAGAAATGCTGCCAGAGGCAATGCCATAATCCCATACATATCAATCATTGGCCGCATGCCGAAACTACCACCATACCACCAGCACCACCAACTGAAAACGATATAGATGTTCAACGCCAGAAATAGGATAAGTGGCAAAAAAAGGTCCTTTGAAGATTTCCGGAAGAGGTATAAACCGGCAAACCCGAAAACCATAACCGGGGTATAAATAAGCCAACCTTTACGGAAACTGAACAGGCCATTGATGACCTGAGGCCTTAGAAAATAAAATTTACCAGCATCCATGTAGGAGTTGAACACGAATTGACCAGTCTGCATTTTCCAATAGAGTATTTGCGGAAGAACCACCAGAAAAGCTGCCCCGATTGCTGCCAGAATAAATTTCCAGTTTGCAGCAAACCGCTGTTGAAAATCGCTCCATGAAGACACACCGGCGAGTGCAGGGAATAACAATATCAGAACATTCACCGGACGGATCAGTACGATCAAACCTGCCAGAACTCCCAATCCCAGGGAAAGAAAAAGATTTGGTTTTTCAACCCATTTGAGTGTGAACCAGATAAAAACATTAAAGAGGGTAAAGTTATACACATGGGTCATCCCTGGTTCAGAGATTACATAGTAACTGAGGTTAGTGGCCGCTACCACCAATATCAGGGTAATGGCAGTAGTCAGTTCGGTGAATTGCAGCAATAGTAGTTTCCGGAGAAAAACTAACCCGACAAACAGGTATGTGAGTACTGCCAGGAAGATGGAAAGGCTATAAGGCCAGGAGTAACCCAGAGTTGAAACGCCAAGCAGATGTGCCGCCCCGTGGGCAATCAGAAAAAAAGGCAACCAGAGCATTGACATTCCCATGGTCATACGTAATATCGGTTTTCCATTTGGGGCAGTCTGTAGCCATATAGTTCCCTCAAAATCTTCGGGTAAGGTTTTGGTAAATTCAAACTGTAAGTCATGAAAGATTACTGTTGCCGGCAGATAGGCGTAATAAGAGACCACATCGTTTTGAATAATCTTGTTTTTATTCCACTGATCGAGATTTTTTCCCGACCAGGCTACATAAATCATTACCAGCAAAATGGCTGCCTTTGAGATAATTTTACTGTTCATACCCACTTGAAATTTTGCAATTAACTATTCCATTTTAAGCTTTAGACTAGTAAGCTGTAATGAATCACGATTGATATTCCAGACAAAGGTCGAAGCGACAGAATGAATTGTATAATGCCTCGGTAGCCAAAAATCTGCTGTTACTCGTTGAATTCCCCCTCTGTCAAAATCATATTTATTTTTTAACGGATAACCATTCCAGTATAGAGTGGAATCATCTGACACAACAGTAAAAACGATCATCGCCTCAGTGCTTTCCCCATAAATTTCAGTATTAACAGTGACCAATGCTCTCCTGTAATTTGATCTGGAATGACTGTTAATTTCTACATTATGCTTTTTTGAGTATTCATTATTTTGGCCAAGTTTTACTTCTGGAAAATAGATATGTGTTTTACTGTACTTTCGCAATCGGAGCATATATGCATATTCTTTCCATTCCCAATCACCATCCAGAAAACATTTATTATATACAGAAGTGAGTTGCAAGTTGATAAGTAGTGTTACAACGACGAAAACTGCAAACAAAATCTTCTTAAACAGAACTTTGCTATAAATTTTATCAACTAACCAACCGAGTGGCAAGGCGAAAACAGCAGTGTACTCCACAAAGTTGCGGCTGCCGAATCCACATCCAAAAGAAAAAATAAACCATGATGAAAACAAGTAGATTAGCGCGAGGGTTACACCCAGAATATAAAACCCTTCGTGCATTTTGCGGAAACTCATCAGAATTAATGCTCCAAATATCAGGAAATATATAGGATTGTAGGTGAACATTCCATTGTTGGTAGAAAACAAAAATTCTATCAATCTGGGCGAGAACAGATTGGTAAATGCATACCCCTGATAAGGATTGGTAAAAAAACTCCCTGACGAATATTTCCAATAGAGGAACTGCGGAAAGAATATTATTAAGAAAAAAAGGATGATAATAAGTATATTCCGAAGGGTGAAAACTGTTCGGAAGCGGTCTGCCAGGCCAGACCAGGAACGGATATCGAGGATAAAAACGAGTCCTATAAAAGCAAGGTTGGTAGGCCTGATCAGTATAATGAGGGCACTAACAGAAACAATTCCTGCAAATCTAAGGGTTTGTATGGTTAAAAGTCCGCCTCTGAAATAAAGTCCCGACAGGTAAAGCAGCAAAGCAAACAGAAAAAAAGAGTAAATGTGCGACATGCCGGTAGCATCGATGGAATAATAGAAAAGGTTGGTGCCGGCATATAAGGAGGCAATGGTAACCAATGCAATGGATTTCCTGAAACGGGCGAGCAGGAATTTCCAGAGAAAAATCAAGCCCAGGAATGTATAAAATATGGATGCCAGGCTTGAAACCAGGTGATAAGCACCCGAAAAGCCATCCTGCTCCTGTTTTGTAATTCCATTCCAGAGATGAACTACAGCAAAAAATGGTAATTGCAAAAGTGATACTCCGTAGGAGTAACGGGTGATAATTTTCCCGTTTTCACTGATGGTGAAGCCACTTCCTGTTTTGTCAACAATACTTTCAGGAAGAGCTTCTGAATTAAAACCATAAATAAGCATCGCCGGAGCATAGACATAATATCCTGCCTGGTCGCCCCACATTTTACTCCTCCAGTTGAATTCCCCGGTGTGTTGATGTCGCTGAAGAACCAGCATAGCGATAACTGCCAGTAAAACGGCACCCGCTAAAATTTTCATCCATTTGCTACATATTAACCGGTTCATTTCGAATGATTAAATTTTGTCTTAATGTTTTTTTTTGCCCGCCTGAATTACGGAAAGTCCTGCGAATCGATGGAAAAAGAAGTCAATTATTTTCCATAGTGGTACGAGAGTGTTGTACATTTTCATCTGCCCTTTGGGAATGATGCTTTTGTTTAGTACACTCCCCGAAAAGAACCAACCTAGAATTGCAATAAAATTAAAATATTTCGAGTGGACTACCTCAAATCCGGTTTCTTCGAGAAGGTGCCTGAGCGATTTAGCAGTATATCTCCTGAAGTGCCCGAGTTGCTCATCGAACGAATTGTAGAGTTGCTGAAATGCCGGCACCAGTATGATAACCTGACCGCCCGGTTTCAGCATCTTGTTGGCATTAATCAGGGCCTGCCTGTGGTCTTCTATATGTTCGACCACATTCAGGGCAAAAACGGTATCAAATGTGCCCACATGATCAGGAAATTGTTCTTCTATATTTTGGGTTGAAAAATCAATCAAGTGTATCCCCCTTAGATTGGGCTGATTGTCAAACTTTTTGTACAGACGGGGAAAATAACTGCTCTCAAAATCGCTGAGGGTAATATCATACCCATCGTGAATAAAAAAGTGCGAAATATTACCAATTCCGCTGCCTACTTCCAATATCCTTCCGCTGCAGAGTGGCCTTATGGTTTCGTACATCCAGCGGTTAAAATTATCCGCTTCGGAAATTACCTCAAGGGTTTCGGTTCCATATTCTGAGTTGCCCGTTTTGTCATTCATCATTTTGCAAGATTTGTTGTCTGGTAAATTTCAATTCCGTAATTGTCGATTATAACGTTCCTCCTGTCGATATTCCAGAGATATGATTTCATGGTTGCTCCCTTCGCCTTTAACGCAGGAACATTGAAAACAATATCTACATTGTAGTGATTCCCCACAGGAATATTCAATGATGCCAGGTCGCTGACTGCATAATGCAGTACTTTTTGCTCCTTTTCGATGGAAAAAACGCACAACAACCTTCCTTCGGGGATAATTTCTTCCACCAGCATATCACAGGAAACCCTAATCCTGCTTTCAACATCGTCTTTCAGCACATGATCGGTTATATGAAATGAGGGACTAAATTCCAATCCCTCCAGGAAGTAAGCATGGCCTGACTCTCCAAACGGACTCTCCCTCCGTTGCAGCTCCATTTCTTCAGATGGCCAGGGCTGTTCAAAATCGATCAATTCTGTATAGTAAACCCCCTTTTCTATCACTTCTGCTTTAAGATTTTCCAGTATAGCATAGTTGTTGGCGCATCTGCCTGATATTTTCCTGAAAATAAATATTTTATAATTATTTCCTCCCAGAACTTTAAACGGTATCAATGGTTCAAACCAGTTGACCAATTCAAAATCGGGATTATTCATAATTTTCCCGAGGGGCATTTGTCCTTCGTTCGCCGAAAAATGCGCATCCCACACAAATAATGTGCTGTCAGGAACTCCTGTGCCGGGAGTGTCGTTGTTGCTAAATCCATATTGCACCACGTTGGGATCCCATGCATCTATACCGGTTGACCATGAAAAATAGGGATTGTGTATCACCAGTTTATGTCGCAGATTCTCAGGTCTTTTCAGCCATAGGCTTAC